>DASUPA010000023.1:0-4577 GCA_036276335.1 Candidatus Methylomirabilota bacterium
CCCGAGGAAGCGGAGCGCGCCGGGCGGCAGCGCCTGATCGCCCTCGTCCGCTAGCGCGTGCCCACCGCCTTCGCCGGAGGGCTTGGGCTCTCAGCCGCCGAGATCGACGAACAGCGCACCGTCCCGCTCCGTGATCGGATAGCAGCCCACCTTCACCGCCGGGTTGTTGACGTTGGCCCCGGTCGTGACGTCCCACCGCCAGGCATGCCAGGGGCAGAGCACGACCGTGCCCTCGAGGTCGCCGTCCCCCAGCGGCCCGCCCCGGTGGCTGCACTCGTTGTCGATCGCGTAGAACGTGCCGTCGACGTTGAACACGGCCAGCGTCCGCCCGTTCACCTCCATGACGCGCCCGGTTCCGACCGGCACGTCCGCCGCGCGCCCGATCCGTACGCCCGGTCCCGCCGCCATCCCGTCACCTCCCCGACCCTGTCGTAGCGGCTGGCCAGACCCGCTGTCAAGCGGACGACGGCGCGGTTCTTGATGCAGGGTGACCGAGTTCCGCCACGAGACAAGGAGCGAGCGATGCCACAGGGTTCGACCACGTTCCACGAGTCGGAGGAGCGGCTGGCGCCGCGCACGCGCGACATGCACCGCGCGATCGTCAGCCTGATGGAGGAGCTGGAGGCCATCGACTGGTACCAGCAGCGCATGGACGCCACCGAGGACGGCGAGCTGCGGGAGATCCTCCGCCACAACCGCGACGAGGAGAAGGAGCACGCGGCCATGGTGCTCGAGTGGATCCGCCGCCACGACGACGGCTTCTCCGGGGTGCTCAAGACCTACCTCTTCAGCGAGGGGTCGATCACCGAGCTCGAGGACGTCGTCGAGAAGGGCAACGGCGGCGGGCCGCGTACCGGCACGCGGCCCTCGGTCGGGTCGCTGCGAGGAGGCGCGCGATGACGGATTATCTCCGCCGCCACACCGCCCCCGTCGCCGATCGCGTCTGGTCGGCGCTCGACGAGGCCGTCGCCGGGGCGGCGCGCCACGTCCTGGCCGCTCGGCGCGTGGCGACCTTCGACGGCCCGCACGGCTGGGACCACGTCGCCGCCCGCACGGGCTCGATGACGCCGTGCAGCGGCCCCGAGGGCCGCGCCGTCGTCTGCGTGCCCGAGGTGGTCCTGCTGAGCGAGATCCGCGTCGACTTCAGCCTGCCGTGGTCCTCGATCGAGGTCTTCGAGCGGGGCGCGCCGGTGCTCGACACCGGGCCCGCCGAGGCCGCTGCCCGCGAGGTGGCGCTGGCCGAGGATCGCCTGGCCTTCTACGGGGATCCCGTCGGCAGCGGCTTCCTGACCTCCAAGGAAACCTCTCGCGTGAAGGCGCAGGACTGGTCGCGCCCGGGGGAGATGCTGGGTGACCTGCTGCGCGCGGTCGAGACGCTCGACGAGCGCGGCGTGCCGGGCCCGTACGAGGCCGTCCTCCCCACCGCGCGCTACTACGCGTACCTCCAGGCCGCCGACGAGAGCGGGTATCCGACGGCGCGCCAGCTCCGGGACGTGTTCGCCGCCGTCCACCGCTCGCCCGTGATCTCGGGTGCCGGGGCCGTCTTCTCGACGCGCGGGGGCGACTTCGTGCTGACCGTGGGCGGCGACCTGGCCGTCGGCTACCGGCTCCACGATCGCGACCAGGTGCAGCTCTTCTGCGCGGAGACGATCGCGGCGCAGACCGTAGCGCCCGAGGCGGTGTGCGTGCTGGAGGCCGCCGTCACCTAGAGCGGCCCGCGTCGCATGGCCGATGTAGCTCTTACACCAGCGTTTTTTCCGGGGCGCTGGTTTACATCGGCAATCGTGCAACGAAATCTCGTCCGGGGCCGGCCTTCGTGGTAGGGTCGACGCGTTGCGCCTGCGTCAACGGACCCTGCTCGTCACGCTGCTGGTGGCTGTCACGACCGTGCTCGGAACGGGCGCCGAGGTGCTCCGGGCCGAGACGGCGCGCGCCTCCGCCCCCGCACATCACCTCGCGCGGGGGTTCCGCAATCTCGACGCGACGTATCGCTACACCGTGCTCGACCGGGCCCAGCGGCTGATCCGCCGGACGCTCGAGGGGTGGCCTCCCCGCGGCGAGGCGCCGGCGGTGGTCGCCAACAACGGCGCGGCGCTGCGCGCCAACGGGACGGCGCCGACGGTGACCTGGATCGGTCACGCCACCCTGCTCATCCAGCTCCGGGGCCTCAACATCCTGACCGATCCTCACTGGGGCGAGCGCGCCAGCCCCGTTGCCTTTGCGGGCCCGCGGCGTCTCGTGGCCCCGGGCATGCGGTTCGAGGACCTGCCACCGATCGACGCCGTCGTCATCTCCCACGACCACTACGACCACCTCGACGTGGAGACCGTCGAGCGCCTCGTGCGCGAGCACCGGCCGCGGTTCTTCGTGCCCCTCGGCCTGAAGGCGTGGCTGGCCGACCACGGGGCCGACGACGTCGTCGAGCTGGACTGGTGGGAGGCCGCCGAGCTCCGCGGCGTCCGGTTCACCTGCACCCCGGCCCAGCACTCATCGGGCCGCGGGCTGCACGACCAGAACCTCCGCCTGTGGGCGTCCTGGGTGCTGGCCGGCGGCGGCAAGCGGCTGTGGTTCGCCGGGGACACCGGCTACACGCCGTCGCTCCGGGAGATCGGCCGGCGGCTCGGGCCCTTCGACGTCGCCGCGATTCCCGTGGGCGGCTACAGCGCGTGGGACGCGCGTCATCCGAACCACGTCAATCCCGAGGAGGCGCTGCAGCTCTTCGAGGAGCAGGCCGCGCGGCTCCTGGTGCCGATCCACTACGGCACCTTCGAGCTGAACCGTGAGCCGTTCGGGGAGCCGCCGGCCCGGCTGCGGCGCGCGGCCGCCGCCCGCGGCCTCACCGAGCGCATCAGCGTCCTGTCCGCCGGCCAGTCGATTCACTGGTAGGCGGGCGCGGCGCAGCGAAGCCAAGCCCGGAGGACCTCCGCGACGCTCCACGCCTGCGCCACGCAGCCGCGCGGCGTGAACGGCGGCTCGGCGTCGAAGATCTCGCTCACGCTGCCGACGCACGCCTCGCTCAGATGAGTCTCGAAGCGCTCCAGCCACCGGCGTGCGCCGTCGTGGTCGGCGGGATGCACGCGCAGCCAGGCGTCCACGAACGGCCCGACGAGCCACGCCCAGACGGTGCCCTGGTGATACGCCGCGTCCCGCGCCCGGATGTCGCCGAAGTACCGCGCCTTGTAGTCCGGATGCGCGCGCGACAGGGACCGCAGGCCGACCGGCGTGACCAGGCGCTCGCGGACGACGTCGACGACGCGCTCCCAGCGCGCGGCGTCGAGCACCGGATGCGGCAGCGACACGGCCAGGATCTGGTTGGGGCGACAGGCGGCGTCGTCGCCGGCGTCCCCGTCGACGACGTCGTAGAGGTAGTCGCCGTCCTTGTACCAGAAGCGCGCGTTGAAGGCGCGCGCCACCTGCGCGGCCTGTTCGGCGTAGGGCTGGGCGGCCGCGTCGCCGTCGGTGTCGCGCGTCCAGCGCTCGAGCAGGCGCAGGGCGTTGTACCAGAGGGCGTTGATCTCCACCGGCTTGCCACGGCGCGGGGTCACGATCCAGTCGCCGACCTTGGCGTCCATCCACGTCAGCGGCAGCTCGGCATACCCCTGGCGCAGCAGGCCATCGGCGGGGTCGGCCCCGATGCCGAACCGCGTGCCGCGCACGTGGTGGCCGACGATCTCCCGGAGCACGGGGAGCAGCAGCGCCAGCGTGTTGCGGTCGGCGGTCGCCTCGACGTACCGGTCGAGGGCGTGGAAGAGCCACAGCGTCGCGTCCGCCGTGTGGTAGACGCCCCGGTTCTGCCCCTCCGGAAAGAGGTTGGGGATGAGCCCGTCCCGCACCGAGTGCGCGAACGTGCGCAGGATGTAGCCGGCCTCGAGGTGGCGACCGGTCGCGAGCGTCAGCCCTTCCAGGCTGATCATGGTGTCCCGCCCCCAGTCGGTGAACCAGTGGTAGCCGGCGATGACGGTGCGCACCTCGTCCCCCGCCGCGCGGGCGCGCGCGGCGTCCTCGACGCGACCGTTGGGCGTGATCACGAACTGGTCGGCGGCGAGCACGAGCTCGGCGGCCAGGCCGGTGCGCGCGGCCGGCGGCGCCGCGGCGAACAGCCGGCGCCGGCGCTCCCGCTCCGCAGCGCGCGCGGCCGCCGGCCCGAGCGCCAGCATCACCTGCCAGTCTTCCGTGGAGGCCACGAGCGTGGCGTCGCGGGCGGCGTCGAGATCGGCGTAGAACTCGCCCGGGCTCCACAGGACGCCGGTGTCGTCGTAGCCCCGGCTGGTCTCGACCCGGTACCGCACGTCCTCGATGCGCCGACCGTCGACCGTGAACGCCGCGCGCTCGCCGTGGAGGAAGAGCCGCAGCGTCGGCAGCGGCGCCGGGCCCGTGACCTCGTAGCGGTCTCCGGTGACGCTCAGCGTGTACGGCTCGTCGGGCGCCTGGCTCACCGGCGCGTCGTGGAGGCGGAACTGGAGCGCCGGCCGCAGGTCGAGCAGCAGCCGGCGGGCGCCAACGACCAGCCGGTACCAGAGATGCACCGTGTTCTGCCGGTGCGGCATCAGCACGCGCTTCTCGACGACGGTGTCGGC
>DASUPA010000024.1:0-11382 GCA_036276335.1 Candidatus Methylomirabilota bacterium
CGCACCGGCACCGCGCAGCGGACGATGTCGCAGCCCGCGGCCTCCAGCGACCAGATCTCGAGCAGGGTCGCCTGCACGTCCCGCGTGTCCGTCTTCGTCATGGACTGCACGGTGATCGGCGCGTCGCCGCCCACCTTGACGTTCCCGAGCTGGATCTGCCGCGTGCGTCGCCGCGTGATCATCTACCCTCCGAAGAGCCGGAATGCACCGAGGCGGTTCAGGTCGTTCCACAGCGCGTAGACCATGAGGAGCATGAGCAAGACGAACCCGAGCTGCTGGGCCGCCTCGCGCTTTTTCACCGACAGCGGCCGGCCCATGACGGCCTCGATCACGAAGAAGAAGAGGTGGCCGCCGTCGAGCATCGGGACGGGAAGCAGGTTCAGCACCGCCAGGTTGACGCTGATGATGGCCGTGAACAGCGCGAGCGAGCCCACGCCCTCCTTGGCCTGCCGCCCGGCCTCGGTCGCGATCTGGATCGGCCCGCCGATGTTCGACGAGTCGATCTGCCGCGACACGAGCTTCCACAGCCCCTTCACGGTGAGGACGGTCATGTCCCAGGTGCGCTCGACGCCGTGGCCGACGGCGACGACGGGGTTGTAGGGCTCGAAGCGTACCGCCTTGGTCGCGATGCCGGCCTGGATCTTGCCGACGACGGTCTCCTCGCCGGTCGGGCTCTTCTCCTTGGTGGCCTCCGGCGTGACGGAGAGCGACAGCCGCTTGCCGTCGCGCTCGACGGTGATGTCGAACGGCTGGCCGGGCCGCGAGCGGATCGCCTCGACGAGCTCCTCCGGCGTGTACACGGGCTGCCCGGCCACGGCCACCACGACGTCGCCCGCCTCGATGCCCGCGCGCGCGGCCGGCGAGTCCGCCGCCACGGAGCTGATCTGCGGGATCAGCTGCGGCCCCGTGCCGATGTCCCAGACGTCGCGGGGCTCCTTGAAGATCGGGTCGGTGACGGACTTCCGGCGCGGCGTCAGCGTGGCCGCCTGCGTCTCGTCGCCGCGCCGCACCTGCAGCGTCAGCGGCCGGCCGTCGGACTCCGCGACCGCGCGCTCCAGGTCCTCCCAGTACGAGACCGGGCGGCCGTCGACGGCGGTGACGACGTCGCCGGTGCGGAGCCCCGCGGCCGCCGCCGGGCTGCCCTGGGTCACCTTGCCGACGGCGGCCGGCCACACGGGGCGGCCGACCGTGGCCAGCACGGCGGCGAAGATCACCGCGGCGAGCACGAAGTTCATGCCGGGACCGGCGAAGACGATCAGGAAGCGCGCCCAGAGCGGCTTGAGCGCGAACGCCTTCTTCGGGTCGAAGGGGATGGCCGCGCCGCCCTCGAGCGGGTTCTCCTCGCCCATCATCTTGACGTAGCCGCCCATCGGGATGGCCGACAGCACGTACTCCGTCTCCTTGCCGCGCCAGCGCAGCAGGACGGGGCCGAAACCGATGGAGAAGCGCTCCACCCCCACGCCCGTCCAGCGCGCCACGAAGAAGTGTCCGAGCTCGTGAATGAGGATCAGGATGCCGATGACGACGACGAAGGACACGATCATCTCGATCGGTCCGCCGCGCGAAAGGATATTACCCACGATTCACCCCTTGGCCCGCCCGTCCACCCAGCCGGCCACGCGCCGACGCGTTCGTGCGTCGACGTCGACACAGGCCTCGATGGACCCGAGCTCTGCTGCGGGTTCGGCGCCGAGCGCGCGCTCGATGAGTTGCGTGATCTCCACGAAGCCGATGCGGCGCTCCAGGAACGCCGCCACCGCGATTTCGTTGGCGGCGTTCAGCACCACGGGCGCCGCCCCGCCCTGCTCCAGCGCGGCACGCGCCAGGCGGAGCGCCGGGAAGCGCTCGGGATCCGGGTCCTCGAACGTGAGGGCGCCGGTGCGGGCCAGGTCGAGGCGCGCGGCCGGTGTCGGCCGGCGCTCGGGATAGGTCAGCGCGTAGAGGATCGGAATGCCCATGTCGGCCACGCCGAGCTGGGCCAGGACCGAGCCGTCGATGTACTCCACCATGGAATGGACGATCGACTGCGGGTGCACGATCACCTGCACCTGCGTGGGGGCCAGGTCGAACAGCCATCGCGCCTCGATGATCTCCAGCCCCTTGTTCATGAGCGTCGCCGAGTCGATCGTGATCTTGGCGCCCATCTTCCACGTCGGGTGGCGCAGCGCATCCTCGACGGTCACCGAGGCGAACCGCTCCTTCGGCAGCGTGCGGAACGGCCCGCCGGAGGCGGTCAGCAGCACCCGGTGCACGTCACCGCGGTTGTGGCCGACGAGGCACTGGAAGACGGCGCTGTGCTCGGAGTCGACGGGCAGCAGCGCCACGCCGCGCGCCCGCGCGGCCGCGGTCATGAGCGCGCCGGCCATGACGAGCGTCTCCTTGTTTGCGAGGGCCATGGTGCGGCCCGCCTGGATGGCGGCCATCGTGGGCAGGAGGCCGACGCCGCCCACGAGCGCGGAGAGCACGACGTCGGCGTCGACGTCGCGCGCGAGCGCCACCAGTCCGTCGATGCCGCTCAGGAGCTCCGGCCGCGGCGGCGGCAGCAGGCGGGCGAGCGCGTCCACCGCGCCCGGCTCCAGCAGGGCCACCGCGGCCGGGGCGTACTTGCGGCAGAGATCCGCCACCAGCTCGGGGTTCGAGCCACGGGCCGCCATGCCGGCCACGCTCAGCTCCTCCGGGAACGCCGACACGATCTCCAGCGCGCGCAGCCCGATGGAGCCGGTCGCCCCGAGGAGCGTCACGCGTTTCATCGGCACACCGCGAACAGCGAGAAGAAGTAGAACGCCGCGGGCAGGTTGAAGAGCAGGCTGTCGATCCGGTCGAGCACGCCGCCGTGGCCGGGGATGATACCGCCCGTGTCCTTGGCGCCGACGCTGCGCTTGATCACCGACTCCGCGAGGTCGCCGACCTGGCCCACGACGCCGAGGAGGGCGCCGCCCGCGACGGCCACGCCCAGCCCGCACTCGGGGAGCAGCCAGGCTCCCAGCGCCGCCGCCGTCAGGACGGCGGCGACCGCCTGGGCCACCGCGCCCTCCACGGTCTTGCGGGGGCTGATCACCGGAGCCAGCTTGTGGCGCCCGAGCGTCGATCCCACCATGTACGCCATCGTCTCGCCGACCCACGTCACGCCGACAACAAAAAGCACGAGCGCGTCCCCCCGTGGCGACGTCTCGTGCAGGAGGATGCCGTAGCCGAGCAGCCAGCCGACGTACAGGACGGCCAGCAGCGTGTTCGCCGCCGGCTCGGTCGACGGCGTCGGCCCGCGCCAGATGGCGGCGGCGAGGACGACGAGCACGGCGGCCGTCAGCACCGCGGTGGGCAGGGCGAACGGGGGCAGCATGCCCGAGGCGGCGAAGGCGGCGGTGACGGCGCTGCCGGCGACGACGCCGAGCATGCGGAACACCGGACGGCCACCGTGCTCGAGCAGGCGCGTCAGCTCCCACAGCGCGGTGGCGCTGGCGAGGATCACCAGCGCGTTGAACAGGTACGCCGGCGCCTTGATGACGACCAGCAGGAACACCGGCAGCAGGACGACCACGCTCGCCAGCCGCCGCATCATGCCGCGCGCTCCGACGCCCTGCACGGACACACTCGCCGGGATCGCGGTGGCCACGTCACACTTTGCCGAAGCGCCGGGTGCGGCGCTGGAAGTCGGCCACCGCCCGGTACAGGTCCGCCGGCGCGAAATCCGGCCACAGCGTGGGGGTGATCCACAGCTCCGTGTACGCGATCTGCCACAGCAGGAAGTTCGACACGCGCATCTCGCCGCTGGTGCGGATCAGCAGGTCGGGGTCGGGCACGCCGTCCGTGTAGAGGGCGGCGCTCACGTCGGCCTCGGAGATGGTGTCCGGCGCCAGGTCGCCCGCCTGCACGCGCCGCGCGAGGGCACGGAAGGCGTCGAGGAGCTCGTCGCGGCCGCCGTAGTTGAAGGCCATCAGCAGATTCAGTCCGGTGTTCCGCCCGGTCGCGGTGACGACGTGCTCGAGCCCGCGGCGCACCGGCGACGGCACGCCCGCCGAGCGGCCGATCACCCGGAGACGGACGTTGTTCTCCATCAGCGCGGGCAGCTCGCGGTAGATCGACTCCTCGAGCAGCCGCATCAGCATGCTGACCTCGTCCTCCGGACGGCTCCAGTTCTCGGTCGAGAAGGCGTACAGCGTGAGATAGCGGAGACCGATGGCGTCGGCCGCCCGCACGATGGCCCGCGCGGCGTTGGCGCCCTCCCGATGCCCGGCCACGCGCGGCAGCCCCCGCGACGTCGCCCAGCGGCCGTTGCCGTCCATGATGATCGCGACGTGCGCGGGCCGGGGCTGCGCGCGGACCTCCGCCAGCAGCTCGGTCTCGCCCGGGGCCGTGACCGACATCAGATCGACATGATCTCCTGCTCCTTCTTCTTCAGGAGCTCGTCGATCCGCGCGATGTACCGGTCGGTGACTTTCTGGATCTGGTCGTGGCCCCGCCGCTCCTCGTCCTCCGTGATGGGCGTCTTCTTGTCCCTCACCATCGCCTTCAGCTTGTCGTTGGCCTCGCGCCGCACGTTGCGCACGGCCACCCGCGCGTCCTCCGCCATCTTGCCGATGGTCTTGACGAGCTGCTTGCGCCGCTCCTCGGTGGGGGTCGGCATCGTCAGGCGGATGAGCTTGCCGTCGTTCACCGGCTGGATGCCGAGGTCCGCCTTCGTGATGGCCTTCTCGATCTCCTTCAGCTGCGAGGCCTCCCACGGCTGGATGACCAGCGTGCGGGCGTCGGGTGTCGAGACCGACGCCATCTGGTTGATCGGCGTGGGGTTGCCGTAGTAGTCGACGCGGATCGGGTCGAGCAGCGCCGTCGACGCCCGTCCGGTGCGCACGGACGCGAAGTCCTTGCCGAGGGCCTCCAGGGCGCTGGTCATGCGCGCTTCCAGATCCTTGAGGACCGTCTGCATGCCGTCCTCCTTCATCCCGCCGAGGAGCTGACGATGGAGCCGACCGGCTCGCCCAGCACGATGCGCTTGATGTTCCCCGCCTCCATCAGGTCGAAGACCACGATGGGCAGCTTGTTGTCCATGCAGAGCGAGATGGCGGTCGTGTCCATCACGCCCAGCCCGCGGTTCAGCACCTCGATGTAGGTGAGCCGGTCGAGGCGCTTGGCGGCCGGGTCGCGCTTCGGGTCGGCCGAGTACACGCCGTCCACCTTGGTCGCCTTGATGATGGCGTCCGCGCCGATCTCCACCGCGCGGAGCGCCCCCGCCGTGTCCGTGGTGAAGAAGGGGTTGCCGGTGCCCGCCGCGAAGATCACCACGCGGCCCTTCTCCAGGTGGCGGATGGCGCGGCGGCGGATGTACGGCTCGGCCACCGCGCGCATCTCGATCGCCGAGAGCACGCGGGTCTGCACGCCGGCCTTCTCCAGCGCGTCCTGCAGCGCGAGCGCGTTGATGACGGTGGCCAGCATGCCCATGTAGTCGGCGGTGGCCCGGTCCATCCCGGCCGCGCTGGCGGCGACGCCGCGGAAGATGTTGCCGCCCCCGATGACGATGGCGACCTGGACGCCGAGGTCGGTGACGTCGCGGACCTCCTCGCCGATCCGGTCGAGCACCGGCGGATCGATCCCGAAACCCTGGCTCCCGGCGAGCGCCTCCCCGGACAGCTTGAGGACGATACGTCGGTACGCCGGGCGCCTCGCGTCGGCACCCGCCGTCACGGCTATCCGCCTCCGCCGATCTGGAAGCGCGCGAAGCGCCTGACCACGACGCGCTCGCCGGTCTTCGAGTTCGTGAGGTCGACGAGGTCCTTCACCCGCGTCTTGCCGGAGGCGTCCTTGATGAACGTCTGCTCGAGCAGGCACTGCTCGCTGAACCACTTCTCCAGCTTGCCCTCGACGATCTTGTCGAGAACCTGGGCCGGCTTCTTCTGGTCCGCCATCTGCCCGCGGTAGATCTCGCGCTCCTTCTCGAGCACGGTCGCGGGCACGTCCTCGCGGGCGACGTACGCGGGGCTGGTGGCCGCCACCTGCATGGCAAGGTCGCGCACGAGCTCCTGGAAGGCGTCGGTCTTGGCGACGAAATCCGTCTCGCAGTTCACCTCGACGAGCACGCCCAGCTTGGCGCCGGGATGGATGTAGGCGTGCACCACGCCCTCCTTCGCCTCCCGGCTCGCCCGCTTCTTCGCGTCGGCGAGGCCCTTCTTGCGGAGATACTCGATGGCGGCTTCGAGGTCCCCGTTCGATGCCTGCAGGGCGGCCTTGCAGTCCATCACGCCGGCGCCGGTCTTCTCGCGCAGCTCCATGACCGTCCTGGCATCGGCCATCACGACACCTCCGCCTCGGCCTTCTCCATCTCCTCGGCCTCGTCGCCCTCGCCCTCCGCGGCGGCCGCCTCGTCCTTGCCCAGCGTGCCGCGTCCCTCGTTGACCGCGTCGGCGATGCGCGAGGTGATCAGCCGGACGGCGCGGATGGCGTCGTCGTTGCCGGGGATGGCGTAGTCGATCCCGGTCGGATCGCAGTTCGTGTCGACGATGGCGACGATCGGGATGCCGAGCCGCTGCGCCTCGGCCACCGCGATCCGCTCCTTGCGCGGGTCGATGATGAACACGGCCGACGGCAGCGACTCCATCGCCTTGATGCCGATCAGCGCCTTCTCGAGCTTCTCCCGCTCACGATCGAGCTCGAGCGCCTCCTTCTTGGGCACCCGCTCGAACTCGCCCGTCTCCTTCATCTCCTCGAGCTTCTTGAGGCGCGCGATCGACTTGCGGATGGTGGCGAAGTTGGTCAGCGTCCCGCCGAGCCAGCGCTGGTTCACGTAGAACCCGCCGCAGCGCGTCGCCTCCTCCAGCACGGTGTCCTGCGCCTGCTTCTTGGTGCCAATGAACAGCAGGCTGCCGCCGCCCGCGGCCAGCTCGCGCACGAACGCGTACGCCTCGCGGAACTTCTTGAGCGTCTTCTGCAGGTCGATGATGTAGATCCCGTTGCGCTCGCCGAAGATGTACTTCTGCATCTTCGGGTTCCAGCGCTTCGTCTGGTGGCCGAAGTGCACTCCGGCCTCGAGCAGCTCCTTCATCGTCAACGCGGCCATGCAGCCTCCTTCGGTTGGCCTCCGCCGCACAGCGACGCCCCCGGTGGGCGCCGACCTCAGGCGTGCGGCGTGTGTAATGGGTGACTACGTCGTGTACTTGCCGTTGATCCGGACGTACTCTTCGCTCAGGTCGCAGGTCCAGACGCGCTCCTCGCCCCGGCCGATCCCGAGGTCGATGACGACGTCGAAGGCCTGCCTCCCCATGATCTCGCGAACCCGCTCCAGGCGCACGCCTTCGCGCAGCATGCCGCGCTCGACGAGCCGCTCGCTCTGGCGGTCGTCGGCGAACGTGATCGACACCTTGTCCTGCTCCACCCGGGCGGCCGCCTTGCCGAGGGCCATCATGATACGGCCCCAGTTGGGGTCGGCACCGTTGATGGCGGTCTTCACGAGCGGCGAGTTGGCCACGCTGCGCGCCGCCACCAGCGCGTCCCGACGGCTGGCGGCGCCGCGGACCGCCACCGACACGAGCTTGGTGGCCCCCTCGCCGTCCTGGACGAGCATGCGCGCCAGCCGCTCCACGAGGGCGTCGAGGGCCACGGCGAAGTCGCGCATGCCGCGCGCCCCCTTGTCCAGGGGCGCGTTCTCGGCGAGCCCGTTGGCGATGACGGCCACGGTGTCGCTGGTGGACTGGTCGCTGTCGACGGTGATGCGGTTGAACGACCGGTCGACGGCCCGGCGGAGGACGGCGTCGAGCGCGCCCCGGGCCACCGCGGCATCCGTGGTCACGAAGCAGAACATCGTCGCCAGGTGCGGCTCGATCATCCCGACGCCCTTGGCCATGCCGCCCAGCGTGACGGTCCGGCCTCCCACCTCGCAGCGCAGGGCGGCCTCCTTCAGGCGGGTGTCGGTCGTCATGATGGCCTCGGCGGCCTCGCGCCCCCCCTGCGGGGACAGGGACTTCACGAGCTTCGGGATCGCGGCGCGGATCCGCTCCATCGGGAGGGCCTGGCCGATGACGCCGGTGGCCGCGATGAGGACGTGCGACGGCGGGATGCGGAGCAGCTCGGCCGCCTGCTTGACCATCTCGCGGGCGTCCCGGAGCCCGCGCTCGCCCGTGCAGACGTTCGCGCAGCCGCTGGAGGCGACGATCGCCTGCAGCGCGCCGGTGCGCGCGTGCTCCATCGACACCAGCACGGGCGCGCCCTTCACCTGGTTGGTGGTGAACACGGCCGCCGACCGCGTGGGCGACGGCGAGTGGATCAGCGCGAGGTCCTTCTTGCCGCCCGGCTTGATGCCGGCGGCGACGCCGCCGGCGAGGAATCCGGGAACAGCGGTGACGCCGCCCTCGAGCCACTCGACCTCGGCGGCCATCCTCAGGGGTACACCGGCGGCGCGCTCAGCCCCGTGCGCTCGTGCCAGCCGAAGAGCACGTTGAGGTTCTGCACGCCGTTGGCCGAGCCGCCCTTGCCGAGGTTGTCGATGGCCGACACGCAGGTGGCGCGGCCCGTGCGCGGATCGGCGACCACGGTCAGGTCGCAGAAGTTGGACCCGACCACGGCACGCGTGGTGGGCCGCTCGCCCTCGCCGAGAACGCGAACGAACGGCTCGCCGGCGTAGAACTCGCGGTAGACGTTCACGAGGTCCCCCGTGCTCATCGACGTCGCGAGCGGCACCGAGGCGGTCGTGAACAGCCCCCGGTTGAGGGGGATCAGATGCGGCGTGAAGGCCACGCGGACCGTCTCTCCCGCCAGCGCCGAGAGCTCCTGCTCCATCTCCGCGGTGTGGCGATGGCCGCCGAGGCCGTACGCCTGCACGTTCTCGTTGGCCTCGGTGTAGAGGTACATCGGGTCGATCTTGCGGCCCTGCGCGCCGGCGCCGGTCACCCCGGACTTGCCGTCGACGACGATGCCGTCGAGCCGCGCGAGGCCGTTCTTGACGAGCGGCGCCGTGGCGAGGATGGCGCCGACCGGGTAGCAGCCGGGCGAGGCGACGAGCGACGCCTTCTCGATGGCCTTGCGGTGCAGCTCGGGCAGCCCGTAGACCGCCTCGGCGAGACCCGCGGGATCGAGGTGCGGCGTCTTGTACCAGGTGGTGTAGTCGGCGGCGGCGTGGAGCCGATAGTCGGCGGACAGGTCGATCACCTTGCGGCCCTTGGCGCGCAGGACCGGTACCGCCTTCTGGGACTCCATGTGCGGCAGCGCCAGGAATGCCACGTCGCAGGCGCCGGCGAGCCACTCGGGATCGAGCTCGTGGAACCGCACGTCGGACAGCCCGCGCAGGTGCGGGTACACCGCGCCGAGCGCCTCGCCGGCGAGCCGCTCGGACGTCACCGCCGTCAGCGTGACGTGCGGGTGGACGAGCAGGAGCCGGAGGAGCTCGGCGCCCATGTAGCCACTGGCGCCGGCGACGGCCACCCGGATGCGGTTCACGCCGCTCACGCTATCGCTTGCTGTACTGGAACTTCTGCCGCGCACCGGGCTGACCGTACTTCTTCCGCTCCCGCGCCCGCGGATCGCGCGTGAGCAGGCCGGCCTTCTTCAGCGGTTGCCGCAGCTTGTCGTCGAACCGCGCCAGCGCCCGCGCCAGCCCGTGACGCACGGCACCCGCCTGGCCCGTCGGGCCGCCCCCCTTCACGGTCACGAGCAGGTCGAACTGACCGACCGTGTTCGTGATCGCCAGGGGCTGCGCGATGATCATCCGCAGCGTCTCGCGGGGGAAGTAGTCCTCGAACGGCCGCTTGTTGACGACGATCCGTCCGCCGCCGGGCTTGATCCAGACGCGGGCGACCGACGTCTTCCGCCGTCCCGTACCGTAGAAGCGATCGAGCACTGCCGCCATTAGCGAGCCTCCGCCGCCGACTTCGAGGTGCGTGACGTCCGCAGCGTGAGCGCAGTCGGCTGCTGAGCGCTGTGCGGGTGGGATGCGCCCCGGTAGACTTTCAGCTTCTTCGCCATCGCCCGCCCGAGGCGGGTCTTCGGCAGCATGCCCTGCACCGCCCACTCGATGACACGCTCGGGATGGTTCTTCAGCATCTGCTCGGCGGAGACGTCCCGGAGGCCGCCGATGTAGCCCGTGTGCCAGCGATAGCGCTTGTCCTTCAGCTTGTGACCGGTGAGGTGGACCTTCTCGGCGTTGAGGACGACCACGTGGTCACCGACGTCGAGGTGCGGCGCGAAGCTCGGCTTGTGCTTGCCCCTGAGGATCGACGCCACCCGCGTGGCGAGGCGCCCGAGCACCTGCCCCTCGGCGTCGACGATGAACCACTTCCGTTCGATCTCGCTCTCCTTCGGCATCAGCGTCGGCATCGTGATCTCTCGCACTCCCTCGACGTAAGTGGGCGTCCGCACAGAAGAATTTGCAACGCCATACCCTAAAGGAAAAGCCGCCCCGTGTCAACTGCGGGTCTTGTCCGGCCAGGGACACAGCGTCCGGACGGGGCAGACGGGGCACGCGGGCTTCCGCGCGACGCAGACCCGACGCCCGTGGAAGATCAGCAGGTGGGAGGCGTGCGTCAGCCGGTCGGCCGGCAAGACCCGCACGAGCTGATCGTGGAGCTCGTCGGGGTCCGTGGCACGGGCCAGCCCGAGACGCTGGGAGACCCGGAAGACGTGCGTGTCGACCGTCAGCGCTTCCCGGCCGAAGCCGTTGCCAAGCACGACGTTCGCCGTCTTGAGGCCGATGCCGGGGAGCGCCATGAGCGCCGCCCGATCGTCGGGCACCGTACCGCCGTGACGCTCCACGAGCCCGCGAGCCATCCCCACCAGCGATCGCGCCTTGGCGCGGAAGAAGCCGGTCGAGCGGATCGACTTCTCGAGGGACGGCGTGCGCGCCCGCGCGAGCTCCCGGGCCGTCGGGTACTGCTCGAAGAGCGCCGGGGTGACCATGTTCACCCGCTCGTCCGTGCACTGCGCGGAGAGGATCGTGGCCACCAGCAGCTGGAAGGGGTCGGCGAAGTGGAGCGCGCACCGGGCGTCCGGGTATGCGCCGGCCAGCGCGTCGAGGATCTTCCGCGCCCGGGCCTGCGTCGCGAGACGGGACTCGGGCACCTCACTCCCCGATCCGGAGCGCCTGCTCCGTGACGCTCACGCGCCCGATCTGGACCGGGAACGGCAGGCGGCTCCTGATGCGGGGCGTCGGATCGTAGTGCCGGACCACCCAGTTGACGAGGGCCGTCGGCAGCGGCAGCCAGCCCAGGGAGGCCCGCTGGACCTCGAGCACGAAGGGGCGGTCGGTCGCGGGCACGATCCTCACGAGGGCGGAGACGTCGGCGCCGGGCTGCCGGGCGGTGAAGTAGATCGCGTCCGAGGTCAGCGTCACGCGCACCCGCCGGAACGCCCGGAGACCGCCGAGGAACGCCTGCAGGTCGTCGCCGCCGATCTCCGCGTGCTCGA
>DASUPA010000025.1:0-6186 GCA_036276335.1 Candidatus Methylomirabilota bacterium
GCTCGAGGATTTTCTGAAGAAGTTTCCCAAAATCCCTGGCACGCAGGGAATTCCAGGCACCGGGTCGATCGGTGACGTCCGGATCGGGGAGGCCCTGAAGGAGGCCCTCCAGATCGGGACGGCGAACGCGGTGAGCCTCACTGGGCGGACCGACGGTTACTTCAAGAACCAGGCGATCAAGATCCTGATGCCGGAGCAGCTGAGGACGTTCGAGCGCGGGCTGCGCGCCGTGGGCTACGGCCCGCAGGTGGACGAGCTCGTGCTCGGCATGAACCGCGCGGCAGAGCGCGCGGCGCCGCAGGCGAAGCAGATCTTCTGGGACGCGATCGGCACCATGACGATCGACGACGCGCGGGGGATCCTGGACGGCGGCGACACCGCGGCCACCGAGTACTTCAAGCGCACGACGTCCGACCCGCTGACGACGGCGTTCCGGCCGGTCGTCGAGAAGGCGATGGGGGAGGTCGGGGTGACGCGGCAGTACACGGACCTGTTCCGCCGGGCGCAGTCGATCCCGTTCCTGAACGTCGACGCCTTCGATCTCGACCGGTACGTCGTCGGCAAGGCCCTCGACGGTCTCTTCCACGTGGTCGCCGAGGAAGAGAGGAACATCCGCACCAACCCCGCCGCCCGCGTCACCGACCTCCTCCGCGAGGTCTTCGGTAAGTAGCTCGCGAGGACTAGCGATAGGCGCATGGGGGGACGGGGGTGCGGTAGGGGGCCTGGGTGAGGTGGGCTCCGGGGGAGAAGAGCCGCATCTGCTGCGGGGGCGGTGATGGGGCGAGGCGGCGGCCGTGGAGGGAGAGGTAGAAGGCGGCGCGGACGGTGTCGACTCCGGCTCGCTTGAGATCCCCGGGCCCGCGCAGCACGGTACGCCGGCGTTCCTCGACCAGCCGCCGCGCCGTGGCGGGGCCGACGCCGGGCACGCGAACCAGCGCCTCGTAGGGCGCGCGCATGACCTCGAGCGGGAACCGCTCGGGATGCGCGCGGGCCCACGCCGTCTTGGGATCCACGTCGAGCGGCAGATTGCCGTCCGGCGCGAAGGCCAGCTCGCCGAAGTGGAATCCGTACTGGCGCAGCAGGTGCTCGGCCTGGTAGAGCCTGAGCTCGCGCGAGGCCGGGGTGGCCGGCAGGTGCTCGAGCGGCGTGCCTGCCACGGGCTGGAACGCGCTGAAGTGGGCGTGGTGCAGCAGGCGCCGGCGCTCGAGCCCGGCGACGACCTCGAGGATCTCGCGGTCGCGCTCGCCCGCGGCGCCCACCACGAACTGCGTCGTTGTGCCGGCCGAGGGCAACGCCCCGGGCTCCCGGCGCCGGGCCGCCAGCTGGCGCGCCGCGCGCTCGAGCTTGGGCAGCAGGTCGCCCGCGATGTCCTTTTCGCGCGCGAGCCGGCGGACGTACGCATCGCTCGGCGCCTCCAGGTTGACGGAGATGCGTGTCGCGAGCCGGGCCGCCTCGTCGACCTGCGCCGGCTCGGCGCCAGGCAGCAGCTTGATGTGGATGTAGCCGCCGAAGCCCTCGCGCCGGCGCAGCAGGTCGAGCGTCGCCAGCATGCGGTCGGTGGCGCGATGCGGGCGCCCCGGCACGCCGGAGGTCAGGAACAGTCCCTGTGCGAGGCCCTTCCGGTGCACGTCCATGAACGTGCGTGCCGTCTCCTCCGGGGTGATCGTGGCGCGCGGGACGGCTCCGCCGCAGAAGGTGGGGCAGTAGCCGCATGACAGCGAGCAGGCGTTCGTCTGCATGACGCGCATGAGGCTGGTGGTGCCGCCTCCCGGTACCCGGACGGCGGCGATGCCGACGGAGGCGAGCGGCCGGGACCCGACCCGGCTGGGCCGGTGCGGATGCGGCGCGACGTCGCGGTCGGCGACGGCGGACTCGGCGAGGATCTCCATCCGGCGGCGGAGGTCCATGGAGGATATATACTATACAAAAGGCGAGTAGTCTAGTCCCTGGCCAGGAAGCCCTCCGTCATCGCGTTGACCTCCGGGATGCCGGTCCGGGCGATGGCGTTGATGCGCGCCTTCATCTCGGCCAGCGGCCGGAAGGGCTTGGCCAGGAGCCTCTCCACGAGCTCGCGGACCTGCTTGGCCAGCTCGGCCCCCGGCACGACGCGGTGGACGAGGCCCATGGCGTGCGCCTCCTCGGCCGAGTAGCGCCGGCACTCGAGGATGATCTCCTTGGCGCGCGCGGGACCGACCAGGCGGACGAAGCGCGTGGTGGAGGCCACGCCGAGCGGGACGCCCAGGTCCACCTCCGGGATCCAGAACTGCGCCTCGGCGGCGGCGACGCGGAAGTCGCACGCCAGCGTGAGGCCCCAGCCGCCGCCGACGGCGTGGCCGTTCACGGCGGCGATCGTGATCTGCTCGAGCCCCTCCAGCAGCGTGTTGGCGCGCTCGAACAGGCGCCGGAACTGCGACGGCCTGGCGGCGAAGGCGCGCCGCCGCTCCTCGGCGCTCATCGTGCTCTTGAGGGGAGCGTCCGCTCCGGCGGAGAATACCGGCGGCGCGCCGGTCACGACCACGACGCGCACGGCGGCGTCGTCGCGCAGCTCGGCGAAGGCCGCGCCGAGCTCGGTCAGCATCGCGTCGCTCAGGGCATTGCGGCGGTCGGGGCGCGCGAGGGTCACGGTGGCGATGGCGCCATCGCGAGCGAGGGTCACGTTGGTCGTCATGGCGGAAGGGATATCATAGGAGCGGCGATGAGACATCTCGTATCAAACCCGAGGCGCGCCACGGCTCCGCCGGGGCGCAGCCGAGCGGCGGGGGTCTGGGGGCCATGTCGGGGCCCCCAGAAATAGAATGACCGACGAAATCATCTGGCGTCCCACCCCGGAGGTCATCGAGCGCGCCCGCATCACACGGCTCATGCGCTCGCTCGGCGTCCGCACCCTCGAGGAGCTGCAGCGCCGGTCGGTCGACGATCCCGAGTGGTACTGGAGCGGTGTCGTCCGGGACCTCGGGCTCCGCTGGCTGACGCCGTACACCCGCGTGCTCGACGACAGCCGCGGCCCGGCGTGGCCGACGTGGTTTCCGGGCGGCCGGCTGAACTTCGCCGACAACTGCCTCGATCGCAACCTCGACGCCGGTCGCGGCCCGAAGCCCGCCATCGTCTGGGAGGGGGACGACGGCCAGACGCGGACGCTGACCTACGCGGACCTCGCACGCGAGGTCAACCGGCTTGCGAACGCGCTGCGGTCGCTCGGCGTCGCCGAGGGCGATCGCGTCGGCATCTTCCTGCCGATGTCGCCCGAGGCGGCCATCGCGACGCTGGCCGTCGTGCGCATCGGCGCGATCTACACGCCCTGCTTCTCCGGATTCGGCGCGCAGGCGGTCGCCTCGCGGCTGCAGGACTCCGAGGCGAAGGTCCTCATCACCGCCGACGGCTTCCAGCGCCGCGGGCAGACCGTCCGGCTGAAGGAGACGGCCGACGAGGCGCTCGCGCAGTGTCCGACGGTGAAGCAGACGCTGGTGTATCGCCGCCTCGGCCGCGACATTCCATGGGCGGCCGGGCGGGACCGCTGGTGGCACGAGGCGGTGGCATCGCAGTCGGACCAGTGCGCCGTGGTGCCGGTCGAGGCGGACCGCCCGTGCCTGATCATCTACACGTCCGGGACGACGGGGAAGCCCAAGGGCACGGTGCTGACGCACGGCGGGTTCCTGCTGAAGGCGGCGCACGACTTCGCGTACTGCCACGACGTCGGCGAGGACGATCGGCTCTTCTGGCTCACCGACCTCGGCTGGCTGATGGGGCCGATGCTGTTCACGGCCGCCCTCGCGCTCGGCGGCACCGCCGTCGTCTTCGAGGGCGTGCCCGACTATCCGAAGCCCGATCGCCTGTGGGCGCTGGTGGAGCGTCACCGGATCACCGTCATGGGCATGTCCCCGACGGCGGTCCGCGCCCTGATGCCGCACGGGCCCGAGCACGTCCACGCCCACGACCTCGGCTCGCTGCGGATCCTCGGGTCGACCGGCGAGCCGTGGAACCCCGAGCCGTACCGCTGGCTGTTCGAGAACGCCGGCAAGGCGCGCATCCCGATCAGCAACTACACGGGCGGTACCGAGATCTCGGGCGGCATCCTGGGCTGCTTCCCCATCGCGCCGATCAAGCCCTGCTCTTTCACGGGGCCCATCCCCGGCATGGCGGCCGAGGTGTTCGACGAGGACGGCCGCCCCGTGCGCGGCGCCGTCGGCGAGCTCGTCGTGACCAAGCCGTGGCCGGGCATGACGGCGGGGTTCTGGCGCGATCCCGAGCGGTACCTGGACACCTACTGGTCGCGCTGGAAGGACGTGTGGGTCCACGGCGACTGGGCGACGATCGACGCCGACGGCTTCTGGTACATCCAGGGGCGCTCGGACGACACGCTGAAGATCGCCGGCAAGCGGCTGGGGCCGGCGGAGGTCGAGTCGGTGCTCGTCGGGCATCCTGCTGTCGCGGAGTCCGGCGTCGTCGGCGTGCCCCACGAGGTCAAGGGAGAGGCGATCGTCTGCTTCGTCGTGCTCCGACCGGGGCACAGCCCGAGTGACGCGCTCCGCACGGAGCTGTCCGACCGGGTGGCGTCCCAGATGGGCAAGGCGCTCAAGCCGGACAGGATCCTGTTCACGCGGGACCTGCCGAAGACCCGCAGCGCCAAGATCATGCGCCGCGTGATCCGCGCGACCTATCTGGGGCGCGAGCCGGGGGATCTCTCGTCGCTCGAGAATCCCGCCGCGGTGAAGGCGATCGGCGAGGCGACCTAGAGACGGACGATCGCCTGCAGCTGCTTGCCGCGGGGACCGGCGGCGTCCAGGGTGTCGCCGGCCGGCGTCGCCGGCTTCACCGTCGAGATGGTGATCAGCGCCGCGCCGATCGCCATCGTGAACCGGGTGGCGCCCACCAGCCTGACCACCACGAAGGCGACCACCGCGACGGCGACGAGGACCTGCATCAGCACCGTGAGGCCGGCCCAGGAGCGCTGGAGGGCGCCGAGGTTCGCGCCCGCCGCGTAGCCGATCGCGACGAACGCGGCCGCCCACAGCAGCGCGCCCAGCGCATCGAAGAGGACGAACCGCCCGAACGGTAGCCGCCGCGCGCCGGCCATCGGCGCCACCATCACGCGCGCGCCGATGACGAACCGACCGAAGATGAGCGTCGTCACTCCCGGCGTCCACCGCCGGCCGAGTCCGATCCGGGCAAAGACGCGCTGGCCGCCCAGCCGGCCCACCCAGTAGCTGAGCGCGTCGGCGACCAGCACGCCGGCCGCCGCGGCCGCGACGCCTGCGGCGGGATCGAGGAGGCCCTGGCCCGCGAGGCCGCCGAGGGTGAGGAGCAGGATCTCGCCGGGGATCGGGAGCGCCGCGCAGTCGAGCACAACGGCGACGAAGATCATGATGTACCCGTGGGTGAGGACCAGCGCCGCCAGCGTCTCGAGGCTCATCGCCAGGTCCGCAGAGCAAGAGGAATACCAGGGCGGAACCGCCGCAAACCGCGGATTTACGAGGACTGACGGGCGACCGGAGCGCGTGTCCGGCCAGAAACTGATCGCGGGGCTGGCTAGCCTTTGACGGCGCCCGCGGTGAGCCCGGAGACGTAGTAGTCGAGGAACCAGACGTAGATCACGACGATCGGCAGGCTGGCCAGGACTGCTCCTGCCATCAGGGATCCCCAGTAGTAGATGTCACCGCGGATCAGGTCCGCGGTGACCCCGACGACGGCGGTCTTGTTTGCGGTCTGGGAGACGAACGTCAGAGCATAGATGTACTCGTTCCAGCACAGCGTGAAGCCGAACAGAGCGGCGCAGACGATGCCGGGCACGGCCATCGGCAGCACGATGCGCCCGAGCGTCTGCAGGCGGCTGGCCCCGTCCACGAGGGCGCACTCCTCCACCTCCCGCGGGACCGTGCGGAAGTAGCCCATGAGGAGCCACGTGGAGAACGGCACCAGGAACGTCGGGTAGGTGACCACGAGCGCCCAGATGGAGTCGGACAGACCGAGCCAGTCCACGACCTGCGAGAGTGGCAGGAAGAGCAGCGTTGGCGGCACCAGGTAGGTGATGAACACGGCGGTGCCGAAGGAGCCGACGCCGCGGTAGCGCAGTCGGGCCAGGCTGTAGCCGGCCAGGATCGCGATCGTCAGCGAGATGGTCATCGCGATCACGCTGATCATCAGGCTGTTGCCCATCCACGTGAGGAAGTCGGTCTTGTCGAAGAGAAA
>DASUPA010000026.1:0-10121 GCA_036276335.1 Candidatus Methylomirabilota bacterium
GACCGGCAGCGGCGCCCGGGCGGCACGGCCGCCGTAGAGCTCGTCGCCGGCCACCGGGTGCCCGAGCGAGGCCATGTGAACCCGGATCTGGTGGGTCCGCCCCGTCTCGAGTCGCACCTCGAGATCGGTGAACCGGGCGAACCGCTCGAGCACCGCATAGCGGGTCACCGCGCGCTTGCCGCGGGGGACGACGGCCATCCGGAGCCGGTCGCGCGGATGTCGGCCGATCGGAGCGTCCACGACGCCCTCGTCGCGCTGGACCCGTCCGTGAACGATCGCGCGATAGCGGCGGGTCACGGTCCGGCGAGCGAGCTGCGCGGTGAGCGAGTCGTAGGCCCGCGCCGTCTTCGCCATCACGAGGAGGCCGGAGGTGTCCTTGTCCAGGCGGTGAACCACGCCCGGGCGGCGCGGCCCGCCGACGCCGGCGGTGCCCGGAGCGTGCGCGAGCACCGCGGCCGCGAGCGTCCCGGTCGCGTGTCCCGCGCCGGGGTGGACGACCATGCCGACCGGCTTGTCGACGACGAGCACCTCCTCGTCCTCGTACACGATGGTCAGCGCGATGGTCTCGGGCGCCAGGGTCTCCGGCACCGGAGGCGGGATGTCGACGACGACCGCCTCGCCGCCCGCGAGCCGCCGGGACGCCTTCGGGACGACGCCGTCGACGCGCACGTGTCCGCCGTCGATGAGCGCCTGCAGCCGGGCGCGCGAGAGCTCCGGGATGTGGGCGGCGAGCCAGCGATCGAGCCGCGCTCCCGCGTCGGCGGCGGGCACGCGGAGCGTGCGCGTCGCGGCGGAGGCCGACATCTACCCCGAGGGCGCGGGCGGCCGGTCGCGGAGCAGGCGCAGGGCGAGGAGGACGACGCCGATGCTGATCGCCGAGTCGGCCACGTTGAAGGCCGGCCAGTGCCAGCCGCGCCAGTGGACGTCGACGAAGTCGACGACGGCACCGAAGCGCGCGCGGTCGATGAGGTTGCCGACGGCGCCGCCGAAGATCAGGCCGATCGCCATGCGGCCGGGCCAGCCTCCGGTCGGGAGGACGCGCAGCGCCACCCGCGCCAGGACGAGCAGCGCGACCACCGACAGCGCCGCCACCACCCAGCGCCAGGCCGGCGGCACGCTCCCGAGGAGCCCGAAGGCGAGGCCGGGATTCATCACCAGCGTGAGCGACAGCCAGCCGTCGAACACCACCACCGGATGTCCCGGCACCAGGCGCTCGAGCGCGACGGCCTTGGTGAGCTGATCGAGCACCACGACGGCGCCCGCCAGCACGAGGACCGACGTCATCGGAGGCCGGAGACGACCCGGACGCAGCGCGCGCAGAGCGTCGGATGGTCGCGGTCCCGCCCGACCTCCTCGGTGCGGGTCCAGCACCGCTCGCACTTCTCGCCGGGCGCGCGGTCGACGCCGATCACGAGCCCGGGGATGTCCTGGCTCTCGTAGACGACGCTGGCGCGTCCGTCGCCCGCGTGGAGCTCGACGCGCGAGACGATGAAGAGCGTCGCGAGGAGCTCCCGCTTGCCGCCCAGCAGCGCCGGCAGGTCCTCCGGCGCCGAGGCGATCCGCACGCGGGCCTCGAGCCCGCTGCCGATGAGCTTCTGCGCCCGCGCCGTCTCCAGCGCCTTGGCCACCTCGCGGCGGACCTCCAGCAGGCGGTCCCACTGCTGCTTCAGGGCGTCGTCGAGCCACTCCCGGGGCGCCTCGGGAAAGCGCTCCAGGTGGACCGACTGCGCGCGCGGGCCGGGCGCGTAGCGCCAGGCCTCCTCGGCGGTGAAGGTCAGGATGGGCGCCATGAGCCGCGCCAGCGCGCTGAAGACGTCGTGGCACACGGTCTGCGCGGCCCGGCGGCGCGGATCGGCCGCCGCCGACGTGTAGAGCCGGTCCTTGATGATGTCGAGGTACTGCGCCGAGAGGTCCACCGCGCAGAAGTTGTGGACGGCGTGGAAGACCGTGTGGAACTGGTAGTCCTCGTACGCGCGGGTGACGCGCGCGATGAGCCGCGCCAGCCGATCGAGCACCCAGCGGTCCACCTCGTCGAGCCGCGCGTAGGACTGCCGGTCCCGCGCCGGCTCGAAGTCGCTGAGGTTGCCGAGCAGGAACCGGTAGGTGTTCCGGATCCGGCGATAGGCGTCGGCGAGGCGGTCCATGATCTCCGTCGAGAGCCGGATGTCCTCGGTGTAGTCCTCGGAGGCGGCCCACAGCCTGAGGATCTCCGCGCCGTACTTGGGCAGCAGGACCTCCGGCGCGACGGTGTTGCCGACGGACTTCGACATCTTGCGGCCCTCGCCGTCGACCACGAAGCCGCACGTGAGCACCGCCCGGTACGGCGGCGCCTGGCGCGTGCCGATCGCCTCCAGCAGCGAGGAGTGGAACCAGCCCCGATGCTGGTCGCTGCCCTCCAGGTACAGCTCGGCCGGCCAGCGCAGCTCCGGTCGCGTCTCGAGGACGGCCGCGTGGCTGCATCCCGAGTCGAACCAGACGTCGAGGATATCGGTCTCCTTGCGAAACTCCTCGCTCTCGCACCGGGGGCACCGGGTGCCCGGCGGCAGAAGCTCGCGCGCGGGCCGCGCGTGCCACTCGTCGGCTCCGCGCCCGTCCCGGAAGATTTTCGCCACGTGGTCGACGATCGCCTCGCTCACGAGCACGGCGTCGCAGCGCTCGCAGTAGAAGGCCACGATGGGCACGCCCCACACGCGCTGGCGCGAGATGGTCCAGTCCGGCCGGTGGGCGACCATGTTGAAGATCCGCTCCTCGCCCCACCCCGGCACCCACCGCACGTCGCGCCGGATTGCGTCGAGGGCACGGCCGCGCAGACCGTCCTTGTCCAGCGCGATGAACCACTGCTCTGTCGCCCGGAACAGCGTCGGGTTCTTGCACCGCCAGCAGTGTGGGTAGGTGTGCGTCAGCGGCTGCTCCGCCACGAGCGCGCCCGTGCTGCGGAGATGGGCGACGATCCGCGGGTTCGCCTCCCAGACCGTCTGGCCCGCGAAGTGCTCCACGTCGGCGACGAACCGGCCGTCGTCGTCCACCGGGTTGTAGACGCGCAGGCCGAGGGCCTTGCCGAGATCGTAGTCTTCCTCGCCGTGCCCGGGCGCGATGTGGACGAGGCCCGTGCCGGCGTCCATCTCGACGAACGTCGCGGAGGCCACCTTGCCGGTCCGGTCGATCCACGGATGCCGGTACTCGAGCCCCTCGAGCCGGCGGCCCGGAAACGCCGCCACGCGCCTCGGCGCGACGAGACCCGCCACCTGCGCGAACGCGTCCACGAGCTTCGAGGCGACCACGAGCGTCTCGCCGCCCGCGTCCAGCGCGACGTACTCCTCGTCCGGATGGACCGCGAGGGCGAGGTTGGCCGGCAGCGTCCACGGGGTCGTCGTCCAGATGACGAACGACGGCTTCGGCGCCGACGGCGCGTCGGGCAGCGGGGCCACCACCGGGAACCGCACGTAGACGGACGGCGTCCGCTGCTCCTCGTACTCGACCTCGGCCTGGGCGAGCGCGGTCTTGCAGTGCATGCACCAGTGCACCGGCTTGAGCCCCTTGTAGACGAGGCCGCGCCCCACGAACCGGCCGAACTCGCGCGCGATCACCGCCTGGTAGGCCGGCGCCATCGTGATGTAGGGGTTGTCCCAGTCGCCGAAGACGCCGAGGCGGCGGAACTCCTCGCGCTGCACGCCGACGTACTTCGTCGCGTAGGCCCGGCACTTGCCGATCTTCTCGAGCGGATCCATGGCGCGCCTGACGTCGAGCGGCGCGGTGTCGAGCCCGAGCTCCTTGTCGACCTGGTGCTCGATCGGCAGCCCGTGGCAGTCCCAGCCCGGCACGTACGGCGCATTGAATCCGAGCATCGACCGCGACTTCACGACGACGTCCTTCAGCACCTTGTTGAGGACGTGCCCCATGTGAATGTGGCCGTTGGCGTACGGAGGCCCGTCGTGGAGGATCCACAGGGGGCGGTCGGCGGCCGCCTCGCGCAGGCGCTCGTAGATGCCGATCTCGTCCCACCAGGCGAGCATCCGCGGCTCGGCCTGCGGCAGGTTCGCCTTCATCGGAAACTCGGTTTTCGGCAGATGCAGCGTGGCTTTGTAGTCCATCGGCGATTCGGACTATCGTAGCACGCGCCCGGTTTACTTCGGGGTGAGCGTCACGATCCCTTTCGCGGAGTCGATGTTCACGGAGAAGTGATCCAGGAAATCGCGGCCGAGCAGGCCGTCGCCGGCGCCGTCGATCTGGTGGGCCGCCACGGTGAGGCGTCCGACCGCGGCCCCGGCGATCTCCAGCGAGTTGATGGTGACGAACTGCATCTCCTGCGAGCCGGCCACGCCGCTGACCACCGCCGAGCCGACGGGCCGGGCGAGCGCCGCGCCGGCGGCGAGCAGCACGCGCGGGTTGATCATCGTCTTGTCGGCGCCCGTGTCGAGCAGGAGCTGCGCCGGGGTGCTGCCGTTGATCATGGCGTTCACCATGATCGGCTTGCCGGGCGCATACCGGATGCTGGCGCCGCCCTTGTCCGGTCTCCGCTCGGAGGCGGGCTCCTTGCCGCCGTCCGGGGTACCGGACGCGTTCCCGGCACCCGGGGGCGGCTCGGTCAGCGTCCTGTTCGCCATCCCGAGCGGCACGGCACGCGCGCGGTACTGCTGCGGCACGCTCTCGAGCCCTTCGACGTAGTGATTGGTCCCGCGCTCGTCCGTGTACTTGAAGATCTCGGCGGCGACGGGCGGAGCGAGCGAGGTGAGCAGCGTCAGCGTGAGGGCCACGACAGCCGACCGCATCATCGTCGCGATCATACCGCACACCGCGCCAGCCGATACACGACCATTTCGTCGGCCCCCGACACCTCGTTGCGGTCCAGACGGACCGCGTACACCCGGGTCAGCAGGTCCTCGCGGGCGGCGAGACGCGGAAACCACGCCGGGAAGATGACCACGTAGTCCGGGCAGCGCTCGGCGACGTAGCGCATCACCCCCGGCTCGCCGGCCCGCCGATACGGGACGATCTCCGGCGTCACCAGACCCATGAGATCGACGACCGGCCGGCGCGAGAAGAACGCGATGGCGCCGATGTCGTTGACGGCCAGCGTCGCCTCGCGGGGTGTGTGCGTGTCGAGCCAGCGTCCCAGATGGACCTGCATGCCGTTGATGTTCTGGACGCCCCACGCGTAGCGCTCGGCCGCCGGCGCCAGCGCCAGCAGACCGGCCGCGAGCGGCACCGCGAGCGTGACGGGGCGAGGCCGTAGCCCCCTGGCGAGCGCGGCCGCGAGCAGGACCGCGGCGACGGGCAGCAGATGCGTCGAGTAGCGGCCCTCCTGGAAGGCCGGGCCGCGGTACGGCGCCAGCAGCGCCATCCCGAGGGGATGAGCCACCAGCGCGAGCCCCACGATGCCGAGCGTCCGACCGCAGCGCCGCCAGGCGACCGCCACGGCCGGGAGGGCGAGCGGCAGCAGCGGGTTGGCGGCGAAGAGCCACCGGATCCACTCGAGGCCGAAGTCGCGCGGACGGACGAGCCACGTCACGGACGGCGGCTCGCGGATGCCGGCGAGCCAGCCGAGCAGGCCGCCCTCCACCTTGGCAACGGCGGTGGCGGGCAGTGGCCGGCCGACGGTCGCGTACGAGAAGGCCAGGAACGGTGCCAGCAGCGCCGTGGTCACCGCGGCGAACACGAGGGCCCGCCGCCAGGTGAGCGGCCGGGCCATCGCCAGCAGCGGTACCACCAGAATCGCCTCCGGCCTGGCCAGCGACGCGAGCGCGCCGGCGGCCGCCGTCGTCCACGTCGCGTCCCGGGCGAGGGCCAGCAGCCCGCACGCGACGAGGAGCGCCGCGAGCGTGACCTCCATGCCGGACAGCGCTCCCCAGGCGAACGGCCCGGTCCACAGCAGGGCGATCGCGGCGACGAGGGCGATCGAGGGCGGCGCCCCGAAGCCGACGGCGGCGCGCCGCATCACGAGCGCGGCGCCGACCGCCGCGGCGACGCCCAGCGTCTTGCTCATCGCGACCGACGCCCCCGCGATCAGGGCGCCGGCGGCCAGGAGGAGCGTCCACAGCGGCGCCGTGGAGCCGGAGACGGGCTGGCCCGGGTTGTAGACGAAGCCGGCCCCCTCGGCGACGTTGCGCGCGAAGTGGAGATGGATCCAGGCGTCGTCGAGCGGGAATCCCGCCGCGCCCGCGATCGCCCGCTCGCGGAGGAGCAGCCATCCGAGCGGCAGCAGCGCCGCCGCCACGACGAGGGCGTCGTCCCGCCGGTTACCGGTCACGCGCGAGCGTGTAGCCCGCGTGGGCGATTGGCCGACGCCCTACCGGCAGCACGTAGAGGAACCGTCCGTGCGGCAGCTCGATCTCCAGCAGGCCGGACGGTCGCGCCACGGACGGCGACCAGTGGTCGACGAACCAGACCAGCCGGCGGGTCCGGGCGGGCAGGCGCACGTCGCTATCCGGGAGCGGCACCATCTCGGACGCGAGTTGCGGCGCGTAGTACCCCGGCCGGTCGCCGATGCGGAGCTCGAAGATGGAGTACTCCGGCAGGTAGAACATGGCGTGGCGGAGCCAGGGATACGAGCGGGTGTTGCCGAGCTCGGTGATGACGACGGTGTCCTCGGGCGGATAGAGGCCGCGGATCGCTCCGACGAACGTGCGCACGACGTCCTCGTGCTGGCGCAGGGCGGCGGCGGTGCGGCTGAAGATCCAGTCGAAGGCGTCGTCCTCGGCGGCCCGCTGCCAGGTCGGCTTCGCCGCGTCGAAGTCGCGCGGCAGCGGCCGCGCGCTGACGAAGAAGGCGCCGTTGACGAGCACGAGGGCGGCGACGGCGGCCGCGGTCACGAGCGTCCGCGTCCGCGGGCGGCGCGCGAGCAGGGATGTGTCTCCGAAGCCCGCCACGAGCACGCGCGAGAGGAGCATCACGAGCGCGGGCAGAAAGGTCAGCACGTAGCCGGCCTGACCGAAATGCACGAGCGTGTAGACGAGCACCGGCGGCGTGACCCAGGCGACGGTGAGCCACTCCCGCCGGCCCCACCCGTGCCGGCGGACGTACCAGGGCAGCAGGAGCGCCGCCAGCGCCAGCGGTCCCAGGCCGACGAGGACGGACTCGAGGACGTACCGCGACATCCTGAGCGTCGTCTCGAGCGGGCCGCCCACGATCGACGTCGGCAGCACCACGGAGTCCGCGAGCTGACGGGAGGCCTCCAGGTAGCGCCCGACACCGCCCGTGAGCCAGATCGTGGGGACGACCCACGCGAGGACGACCACCCCGAGGATGCCGAGACCGATCGGGACCGTCCGTCCACGCCGCGCGCCGAGGCACGCGGCCAGCAGCCAGAGCGGGAACAGCAGCAGCAGCATCGACTGCCGCATGCCGCCCGCGAGCCCGAGATAGGCGGCCGCGAGCCAGGCGTCCGTCTCGCTGCCCTCGAGCGCCCGGTACGCGAAGTAGGCCACCAGCGACGCGAACAGCGCCTCGCCGGCGTAGGTCAGACCCACGGAGCCGTAGAACCAGAACAGCGGGCTGACGGCCAGCAGCGTCGCCGACGCCAGCGCGGTCGGGCGGTCGTACACCGAGCGCGCAAGGGCGTAGACGACGAAGGTCGTCAGCCCGCTGAAGACGACGGCCAGCGTGACGTACGCCGCGGTGGGGTCGCGGACCCAGGCGTCGACGAGGCGACCGAGGCCGACGTAGAGGATGTAGCCCGGCGGGTGCGGCTGGTGCTTGACGACGTCGTACTCGCGCAGTGCCAGCGCGAACTGCACCGCATCCCAGTTGTAGAGCATCCGGGCCCGGTACGGCAGCCGCGAGAGCACGGTGAGACACGCCAGGGCCCCGGCGAGGAGGAGGTCCGTCCGGTCGAGGCGGCGCATGGCGGATGTGGAGTATACCCGCGCCGGCGGGTCTGCGTTCGGGAGCGGTCGTGGGCGGGGACGGCGCGCGCCTACGGCGCGCGCAGGAGGTCAGCTACGCCTTCTTTTCCTCTTCCTTGCGGGCGGGGCTCGTCGTGTCCTCGGCCTTCGCCTCGTTCACGCCCTTCTTGAACTCCTTCACGCTCGACCCCAGCGAGCGCGCCAGCTCCGGCAGGCGATTGGCGCCGAACAGCACGAGCACGATCACCAGGATGATGAGAAGTTCTTGATATCCGAGACCAAACATGGCGGCTCCTTTCGCGACACGCTAACCTTAGCACCGATTTTCAGCCCCCGCGCAAGACTCTCCGCTCGCCGACGCGGGCGGTCACGCGCCGGGTGTCGAAGAATTCCAGCAACGGAATCGCGTACTTCCGGGAGATGCCGAGCAGATCCTTCACGTCGCCGGGGCCGATCTCCTTCCGCTCGCGCAGCAGCGCGACGAGCTTCTCCTGGATCGCGTCGAGCGCCTCGGCGTGAAAGAAGAGCGACTCCTTCACGCGCACCAGCCGCCGCGACTCGAGCAGCACCTGGAAGAGGTCGTGCTCCTCGTCGCCGTGGACGCCGGCGCGGCCGAGCGCCTCCGCCGCGCTCGGTGGGGCGGCCTGCGCCTCGCGGAACTCGCGCTCCACGCGGTCGACGACGGCCTGCTGCTCCGGGCTCAGCCGCACCTCGTGGGAGCCGAGACGGACCTTGTCGCGCTCGACCCGCACCGCGCCCTCGGCGTCCAGCGTCGCCAGCACCTGGGCGAAGACGCGGTCGTCGGCACCGCCGGCGCGTCCGCGCAGCTCCTCGCGCGACATGCCGGGGCGGAGCGGCTGCGCACGATGGAACTGCTCGAGGGCTCCCAGGATCAGACCGCGCAGCCGCGCCACCGCGTCGGCGTGGACGAACCACTCGCGGTCGACGGCCACCACGCGGCCCGCACCGGCGAGGCGCTCCAGCAGCGCACGGCTCTGCACCGCCCCGAAGGGCACGCGCGCCGCGAGCGTACCCAGGCGCACGCCGCCCACGCCGGCGTGACGCACGTGCTCGTCGACGACCTGCTCGGGGTCGCCGGTGACCAGCGTGCGCAGGTGTGCCACGCGTGCGGGCGCCTTGACGCGCACGCGGCCGGCGTCGACGTCGAGCAGCGTGCCGCCCCCGATCGTCACGATCGGCGAGTAGGAGCGGACGACGAACCGGTCGCCGGGCAGCGCGACCAGCGGGGCCTCCAGGCGGAACCGCGCGAAGGCGCGGCCGCCCGGCGCGAGGTCGCTCGCCTCGAACAGCAGCACGCGCGCCATGATCTCGCTGGTGCCGGCGTGGAACCGCACCCGGTCGCGGGTCTTCAGCGCGCGCGGCGCGTCCTCGAGCAGCTCGAGGGTGCCGTCGACGAGCGTCGTCGCGAGCAGCGTGCCGGCGTGGCCGACGACGTCCCCGCGCTCGAGGGCGGCGCGCTCCAGCGCCTGGAGATTGACGGCGGTGCGCTGTCCCGCGAGCGCGCGCTCGACGGGCCGGCCGTGCGTCTGCAGTCCGCGGACCTTGGTCACCAGCCCGCGCGGGAAGATCTCGACGCGATCGTCGACGGCCAGCGCTCCCGCGGCCAGCGTGCCCGTCACCACCGTGCCGAACCCCTTGATCGTGAAGACGCGGTCGATCGGCAGGCGTGCCAGCTGCTCGGTGCCGCGCGGCGGCACGGCGGCGGCCAGCGTCCGGAGCGTCGCCCGGACCTGCTCGAGCCCCTCGCCGGTCCGGGCGGACACCGGCAGCACCGGGGCACCCTCGAGGAAGGTGCCGCGGACGAGCCCGGCCACGTCGTCGCGCACGAGCTCGAGCCAGTCGGCCTCGACCAGGTCGGTCTTGGTGAGCACGACGAGCCCGGTGCGGATGTGGAGGAGCGAGCAGATCGCGAGGTGCTCGCGCGTCTGCGGCATGACTCCCTCGTCGGCCGCGATGACGAGCATCGCGAGGTCGATGCCGCCGACGCCGGCGAGCATGTTCCGGACGAAGCGCTCGTGGCCGGGGACGTCGACGACCTCGATCGTCAGCCCGTCCGGCTCTTCGAGGAAGGCGAACCCCAGATCGATGGTGATGCCGCGCGCCTTCTCCTCGGGCAGTCGGTCGGTGTCGGTCCCGGTGAGCGCCTTGACCAGCGACGTCTTGCCGTGGTCGATGTGGCCCGCAGTGCCGACGACGACGTGCCGGGCGGCGCTCATGGCCCTGCGGCGGCGGCGACGGCCTTCGCGAGCGCCGCCACCT
>DASUPA010000027.1:0-2426 GCA_036276335.1 Candidatus Methylomirabilota bacterium
GAAGGCGCAGCAGGCGCGCGCGCTCATCCGCGCCCAGGTGCTCGGCGCGCTCGAGCGATTCGACCTGCTGGTGGCGCCGACGTCGCACCGCCCGGCGCCCGCCATCGCCGCCTTCACGGCGCCGATCACCACCAGGGCCGAGGCCGCGGCGCGCTTCTTCACGCGGCGCTCGTTCACGACGCCGGCGTCGCTCGCCGGCGCGCCCGCGCTCGCGGTTCCGTGCGGCTTCAGCGCGTCGGGCCTGCCGCTGAGCCTCCAGGTGATCGGACGCCGCTTCGACGACGCCACCGTGCTGCGCGCGGGCCACGCCTACGAGCAGGCCACCGACTGGCACCGCCGCCGCCCGCCGCTGCCGTCATAGGCCCAGGTACGCCTTGCGGACGTGCTCGTTGCCGAGCAGCTCCGCGCCGCTGCCGACCAGCGCCACGCGCCCGTTCTCCAGCACGTAGCCGCGACGGGAGAGCGCCAGCGCCTGGCGCGTGTTCTGCTCCACGAGGAGCACGGTGGTGCCGGCCCGGTTGATCTCGGCGATCGTGTGGAAGATCTCCTTCACGATCAGCGGCGCCAGCCCGAGCGACGGCTCGTCGAGCATGAGCAGTTTCGGCAGCGTCATGAGCGCGCGCCCGATGGCGAGCATCTGCTGCTCGCCGCCCGAGAGCGTCCCCGCCGCCTGCGCGGCGCGCTCGCGCAGGCGGGGAAACAGCGCGAGCACCCGGTCGAGGCTCTCGGCCCGCCGGGCCTTCGCCGCGCGCGTGTAGGAGCCGAGCTCGAGGTTCTCGCGCACGGTGAGGCTGGGGAAGATCTTGCGGCCCTCGGGCACGTGCACGACGCCGCGCTCGACGACCCGGTGGCACGGCAGCCGGTCGATGCGCTCGCCCTCGAACCGCACCTCGCCGCGCCGCGGCCGCAGCAGGGCCGAGATGGTCCGGAGCATCGTCGTCTTGCCGGCGCCATTGGCGCCGACCACCGACACCGTCTCGCCCGGCTCGACCACGAGGTCGACGTCCCGCAGTGCCGGCAGGTCGCCGTAGGCCACGTCGACGCCGGCGAGCTGCAGCAGGCTCACGAGGCGGCCCCCAGATAGGCCTCGACCACCCGCGGATCGCGCGCGACGTCGGCGGGACGGCCCTCCGCGATCGTCTCGCCGTGGTGGAGCACGACGATCCTCTGGGAGAGGGCCATGATGGCGCGCATCACGTGCTCGATGATGAGCAGCGTCACCCCCTGCGCGTGGATGCGCTGGATGAGCGCGATGATCGCCTCGATCTCCGTCGGGTTGAGACCGGACATCACCTCGTCGAGCAGCAGCAGCTCGGGCCGCGTGGCCAGCCCCCGCGCCATCTCCAGCCGCTTGCGATCGGGCAGCGTCAGCTCCCGCGCGAGCGCGTCCCGCCGGGCGCCGAGGCCCACGAAGTCGAGCACGTCCGTCGCCCGCTGCCGGGCCGCGGCGACGTCGTCGGTGCGGTTGAACGCCCCGACCATCACGTTGTCGAGCACGCTGAGGTTGACGAACGGCTGCACGATCTGGAAGGTCCGGGCCAGGCCGCGGCGGCAGATCGTGTGCGGCTTCACACCCACGATGGACTCGCCCTTGAAGCGGATGGCGCCCTCGCTGGGCGTCTGGAACCCGGAGAGCAGGTGGAAGACCGTCGTCTTACCGGCGCCGTTGGGACCGATCAGGCCGACGATGTCGCCCGCCGCGATTCGCACACTGAAGCGGCTCACCGCGGTGAGCCCGCCGAAGCGCTTGGTGACACCGTCCGCCTCGAGCAGCGTCATGCGCGAGCACCCGGCCGATGCCGGCGCAGCCAGCCCATCAGGCCGTGGGGCAGGAAGGAGATGACGAGGATCAGGATGGCACCGTACAGCATGACGTCGACGCCGGCGCGGCCGCGCAACAGCGCCCGCGCGAGCTCGGACACCGGGGTCAGCACGAAGGCGCCGAGCACGGGGCCCAGCACGGTGCCCGCCCCTCCCACGATCGCCTGGAGCAGCCCCTGGATGGAGACCGACGGCCCGAAGGTGATGGCGGGATCGATGTAGGCGAAGTACTGCGCGTAAAACGTGCCGCCGAGCGCGGTCATGAACGACGAGATCGCCATGGCTCGCAGCTTCATGCCGAGCGCGTCGACGCCGGCGGCCTCGGCCGCCTCCTCGTTCTCGCGGATCGCCTGGAGCGCGTAGCCGAGCTTGCTGCGCTCGATGCGCCAGGTGACCCACAGCGCCGCGAGGGCCATGGCGAGGATCACGTAGTAGTAGGACAGCTTGCCGCCGAAGACGAAGTGCCAGGGGGCGGCCTCCCGGCTCGGGATGACGAGGCCGAGCGACGAGCCGACGGCCTTCGTGTTGACGGCCACCACGCGGAGCATCTCGGCGAACGCGAGCGTGACGAGGGCGAAGTATGGGCCGCGGAGCCCGTAGCGGAA
>DASUPA010000028.1:0-5306 GCA_036276335.1 Candidatus Methylomirabilota bacterium
CGACTCGGCGGCCGAGACGATGAACAGGCAGCCCAGCGTCGCCAGCTCGGGGAGCCGCGCGCGGTGGCGGAGCAGGTGCTCGATCTTCGCCGTGAAGTCGAAGGTCACCGCGGGGAACTCCGCGTGGAGCGCCCGGGCGACCGCCAGCGCGTGGCCGGGCCCGTTCAGGAAGTCGGGATCCCCGAAGCTCACGTGGGTCGCGCCGGCCGCCACCTGCTGGCGGACGTCCGCGAGGACGACGTCGACGGGGACGACGAAGAAGCGCCCGCCGTAGACGGGCGGGATCGGACAGTGGCGGCACGCGTGCTTGCACCCGCGGCTCGCCTCGACGTACGCGACCAGCTCCATCGTGCCGCCGCGGTCGAGGTGCGCGTACTTCTCGAGCGACGGCAGCGCGGCGCGGCTCGGCGCCGGGAAGTCGAGCCGGGCGAGCACGGTGTCCCGGCCGCCTCCCGCGTCGCGCGCCGCCGGCGCGGATTCGAGCCGCCGCACGAGGCGCACGAGCTCGTCCTCGAGCTCGCCGGCGAGGACGGCCGCCGCGCCCGCCTCGCGACGCAGGAACCCGGCGTTCAGCGCGGCGTAGAGGCCGAAGAAGACGATCGTCGCCGCGGGATTGAGCTCCCGGACGCGCGCGGCGACGCGGACGCCCAGGCGGAGCGCGGTGTGCATGGGGACCGAGATGGCGACGAGCCGGGCGCGGCGGACCTTCTCGACGTCGAGCGGCTCCACCGAGAGGTCGAGGACGGCCGGCGCGTAGCCGGCGCGCTCGAGAAACGCCGTCGGCCAGGCCACCGCCAGCGGCTGGTGGCCCAGCTCGTAGCACGCGACCAGGAGGATCTCGCCCGCGGCCCGCATCGCCCCAGTCTACCGCCGCCATGCTATGGTGTGCCCCATCACGATCCCAGCGAGGAGGGCGCATGCCGGTCAAGATCACGATCCGCCCGAACGGTCCGTACCTGGTGGAAGGGGAGTGCGAGCTGATCGACGTGAACGGCAGCAAGGTCGACACGAGCAGCCGGGGTCCACGGTTCGCGCTCTGCCGGTGCGGCGCGTCGGTCGCGAAGCCGTTCTGCGACGGCACGCACAGCAAGATGGGCTTCCAGGCGGCCGAGGCCGCGGTGGCCCAGGAGCAGAAGAAAAGCTAGTCCGCCGTCAGGCCGGCGGCACGTCCTCGGGCGGGACGTCGGTCAGCAGCATCCAGTCGTTCGGGTCGCCCGGCTCGGGGCGCGTCTTGGGCGGCGTCGTCACCGTGCGCGCTCGGCTCGGGGAGAACCACTCCCAGACGCCGCTGGGCGCGCCGGTGTCCGGCGCCTCGCCCATCTCGGGGCCCACGGCGCCCGATTCCTCGCGCTCGGTGCGTCGCTGTCGCTTGGCCTCCTGCTTGGCTTTCTGCTGGTCTGCCTTGCGGCGTCGCTCGAATCCGTAAAAGCCGCGTCGGGCCATCAGGCCGCCGCCGAGGGCGTGGAGAGCCGATAGGGCATGCGTCATCATACACCGACCGGCCGTGCTAGTATCCCCTCCGTCACGTCGAGCCCACACCGCAACAGGAGACCATCGATGAGCCATCTCAGCCGCCGACAGTTCCTGGCGGGCGCGACCGCGACTGCCGCCGCGGTGACGATCCCGGCTCCGCGCGTCCACGCGCAGAAGAAGGGCGGCACGATCCGGTTCATTCCCCACGCGGACCTCAAGGTTCTCGATCCGATCGCCACCACGGCCTACATCACGCGCAACCACGCGTACATGATCTACGACACGCTCTTCGGCACCGACGCCAACCTCGCCATCAAGCCGCAGATGGTGGAGAAGTTCGGCTCGTCCAGCAAGGGCATGAAGTGGTCGTTCACGCTGCGCGACGGGCTGAAGTTCCACGACGGTCAGGCCGTCGCCGCCGAGGACGCCGTGGAGTCGCTCAAGCGCTGGTCGAAGCGCGATCCGCTCGGCCGGCTGCTCGCCGCGCACACTGCGAAGCTGGCCGCCGTCGACAAGCGGACGTTCACGCTGGACCTGGCGGAGCCGTTCGGGCTCGTGCTGGACGCGCTCGGCAAGCCGTCGTCGAACGTGCCGTTCATCATGCCGGCGCGGATCGCCGCCACTTCCGAGAACGAGCCGATCAAGGAGACGATCGGCTCCGGCCCGTTCCGGTTCGTGAAGGACGAGTGGCAGCCGGGCAACCAGGTCGTCTACGTGAAGAATCCCGACTACAAGCCGCGCGGCGAGAAGCCCAGCGGCTCCACGGGCGGCAAGGTCGTCTCGGTCGACCGCGTGATGTGGCGCTACATCCCCGACCACGCCACCGCCAACGCCGCCCTCGCGGCGGGCGAGGTGGACTGGTGGGAGAACCCGCCGCTCGACTTCGTCCCGAAGATCGAGGCCGACGCCGCGCTGGCGACCTTCATCACCGATCCGCGCGGCACCCAGGGCTGGATCCGGCCGAACCACAGGCATCCGCCCTTCAACAACAAGAAGGCACGCCAGGCGCTGCTCTACATCGTCGACCAGGCGAAGTACCTGAAGGCCGCCATCGGCGTGGAGAACTATTACCGCACGTGCCCGGCGCTGTTCACCTGCGGCGGGCCGTACGAGTCGGCGGCCGGCGCCCCCGGCAAGCCGGATCTCGCAAAGGCGAAGGCGCTGGTGAAGGAGTCGGGCTACGACGGCCGCCCGGTGGTCGTGCTGGACCCGAGCGACATCGCGCTGACCCACGGCGCCGCGCTCGTCACCCGCGAGCTGCTGACGCAGATCGGCTTCAACGTCGATCTGCAGGCGATGGACTGGTCGTCCGTCGTCGCCCGCCGCGCCAAGAAGGAGCCGCCGGCGCAGGGCGGCTGGAACATGCTCTTCACGTGGTGGATCGCCTCCGACGTCATCAACCCGGCCGTCCACGCCGGCATCTCGGGCGCCGGCGACGGCGCCTGGTTCGGCTGGCCCGAGAGCGGGCGCATCGAGGAGCTGAAGATCCAGTGGGCGCGGGCGACGGACCGGGCGAAGCAGAAGCAGCTCGCCGAGGAGATCCAGAAGGTCGCCTACGACGAGGTCATGTACGTGCCGTTCGGTCAGTGGGTGCTCCCGACGGCGTATCGCAAGGCGGTGCGCGGCGTGCTGCAGTTCCCGGCCCCGCTGTTCTGGAACGTGTCGATCGCCTGATCGTCGCCGGCCATGCTGCGCGAGATCCTGCGCCGCCTGGTGGCCACCATCCCCGTCATGGGGGTGGTGGCCATCGCCGTCTTCGCCCTGCTCCACGTGACGCCCGGCGACCCCGCCGTCATCATCGCCGGGGACTACGCGACCGCCGAGGACATCGCGCGGATCCGCACGAAGCTCGGCCTCGACCAGCCGTTCGTCACCCAGGTCGGCATCTGGCTGGGCCGCATCGTCCGCGGCGACCTCGGCGCCTCGATCTACTCGGGGCTGCCGGTCACCACGCTCATCAAGCAGCGGGCGGAGGCGACGATCTCGCTGACGCTGCTCGCCATGCTCATCAGCATCCTCGTCGGCGTCCCGATCGGGGTGCTGGCGGCCTGGCGCCGCGGCTCGTGGCTCGACCGCGGCGTGATGGTCTTCGCGGTCTCGGGGTTCTCGATGCCGACGTTCTGGCTGGGCTTCCTGCTCGTGTACGTCTTCGCGATCTCGGCGCACTGGCTGCCGGTGCAGGGGTTCCAGTCCATCGAGCGCGGGCTCTGGCCGTTCCTGCGCCACCTCATCCTGCCCGCCGTCACCCTCTCCGTCGTCTACATGGCGCTGATCGCGCGCATGACGCGCGCCTCGATGCTCGGCGTGCTGGACGAGGACTACATCCGCACGGCGTTCGCCAAGGGGCTGGCGCCGCGCCGCGTCCTCGTCCGCCACGCGCTGAAGAATGCCTCGCTGCCGGTCGTGACCATCATCGGCATCGGCTTCGCGCTGTTGATCGGCGGCGCCGTGGTGACCGAGAGCGTGTTCGCGCTGCCGGGCCTCGGCCGGCTCACCGTGGACGCGATCGTCCGTCGCGACTATCCCGTCATCCAGGGCGTCATCCTGCTCGTGTCCGGCGTCTACGTCTTGCTCAACCTCGTGATCGACCTCCTGTACGTCGTGCTCGATCCGAGGATCAAGTACTGAGATGGCCTCGTCCGTCCCCGCCCTCGGCGCCGATCTCACCGTGGCGGCGCCCGCCGAGCGGCTGTCGGCCGGCGGGCGCGTGCGCCGCTTCGCGCGGCGAAATCCGACGCTGCTGTTCGGAGCCGTCGTCATGACGCTCATCGTCGCGAGCGGATTGTTCGCGCCGGCCTGGTGGACGGGCGACCCGCTGGAGATGCGGCCGGTCGACCGGTTGCAAGCGCCCTCGGCAGGGCACTGGTTCGGGTCGGACAACTTCGGGCGCGACGTCTACACGCGCACGCTCTACGGCGCGCGCGTCTCGCTGGTGGTGGGGGCGGCGGTCGCGCTGGCGAGCCTCGTCATTGGCACGGCGCTGGGGCTCGTGATCGGCTTCTACCGGCGGCTGGACGCGGTCATGATGCGCGTGATGGACGGGCTCATGGCCATCCCCGCCATCCTGCTCGCGCTGGCGCTGATGGCCCTGATGAAGGCGAGCGTCCGGAACGTCATCATCGCGCTCATCATCCCGGAGATCCCGCGCGTCATCCGGCTGGTGCGCGGCTCCGTGCTCTCGCTCCGGGAGCTGACGATGGTGGAGGCGGCGCGCGCGCTCGGCGCCCGCACGCCGCGCATCCTGCTGCGCTACATCCTGCCGGCGCTGGTGGCTCCGCTGATCGTGCAGGCGACCTACATCGGCGCCTCGGCCATCCTGTTCGAGGCCTACCTGTCGTTCCTGGGCGCCGGCACGCCGCCGCACATCCCGTCGTGGGGCAACATCATGGCCGAGGGCAAGACGTACGTGCAGCTCGCCTTCTGGATCATCCTCTTCCCGGGCCTGTTCCTCGCGCTGACCGTGCTCGCCATCAACCTCATCGGCGACGGCCTGCGCGACCTGCTGAACGTGCGATAGCAATCGGAGGGGGCCTCGGTGGCCCCCTCCGATGCCTCCCCCTCGAAAAGGCAGGATTGCGCCGGCGAAGCCGGCGCTCGAACGCGCCAAGTTATGTCGCGCTGCGGTCAGGCAGGCGCCGGCGAAGCCGGCGCTCGAATGGTGGCAAGTTGTGACGCGGGGCGGTCAGGCAGGAGAGGGCGTCGATGGCGCGGCGAAGCCGGCGCTCGAACGCGGCAAGGTATGTCGCGCTGCGGTCGGGCAGGCGCCGGCGCAGCCGGCGCTCGAGCGCGGCAGAATTATGCCGAGTGGCGCTCAGGGAGGGGGGATGGCGCCG
>DASUPA010000029.1:0-4263 GCA_036276335.1 Candidatus Methylomirabilota bacterium
CGACTGGCTGTCGCCGTCGACCTGGACGATCTTGTACTTGCCGAGCACGCCGCCGCGCTCGTTCACGTAGTCGATGATCATCTTGGCGCCGCGCCAGCAGTTCAGCGATCCGGCCGCCGAGAACGGGCCGGAGTGGTCGTAGAGCACGCCGATCTTGATGGTCTTGCCCTGCGCGTCCGCGCGGTCGTTCCCGGCGCCGATCCAGGCCACCGTGAGCGCGAGCGCGACGGCGAGCAGCACGCGAGTCGCTTTCATGAGATGAAACCTCCTCGGCCGGAAAGTGGGCGCCAAGATATCACGCGGACGTCCGGCGCGCGAGGACCATCCACTCCCGTTCCTGTCGGCCCCGGGCCGAGCGGAGCGGGGCGACGCGGCGCTCGATCCGGAAGGCCGGTCGGAGCACGCGGCGCACCTCGGCCACCGACACCGGGAAGGGCGGTCCGGCCGGCGCTCACACGGGCCACTGCACTCCCTCGAAGTCGAGCAGCGCGCGCTCGGCGCCGGCCGCCACGAGCTCCTCACGCGTGTGCGAGGTGGCGACGCCGATCACGCGCATGCCGGCCGCGCGCGCGGCCTGCACGCCGACCAGCGCGTCCTCGAAGACCAGGCAGGCGCTCGGATCGAGGCCGAGCCCGGCCGCGGCGCGCAGGTAGACCTCGGGGTTGGGCTTGCCCCAGCGCACGTCGTCCGCCGTCACGACCACCTCGAAGTACCGGCGCAGCCCGAGCTCGTCCAGCACGCGCTCCAGGTCGCGCCGCGTGGCGGAGGTGGCCACCGCCCGGGGCACGCCCTGGCGCGCCAGGGCCTTCACGAACGCGGGCGCGCCGGCGACGGCCACCGTGCCGCGCCGGGCCAGGCGCGCGTAGTGCGCCCGCTTGACCTCCGCGAGCCGGCGCGCCTCCGTGCGGTCGATGCCCTCGACGAGCAGCGCGACGGCCTCGTCGGCGGGGCGGCCGATGGTGAGCCGCCAGAACTCCGCCGGCGCGGTCAGCCGGGCGTCGCGGAACATGGCCCGCCACGCGTCGCGGTGGTGCGCGCCCGAGTCCACCAGCACTCCGTCCATGTCGAAGACGACCGCGCGGGTGGGGCCGACGGTCACCGGAGCCGGTAGAGGGGCGCGAGCGCGCGGAACGTCTCCAGCGCGGCGTCGCGGTACTGCGCCTCCGTCCAGCGTGCGGCGTCGCTCGCGGGGATCACGCGACCCAGCACCAGCTGCCCGTCGCGCGTGCGCGTGAGCTCGTCCCCCAGCTCGGCGAGCTGCTCGGACGAGAGGTCGGCGAGGGACGCGGCCGGCTCCTCGTCGTGCTCGTTCTTGAACCAGGCGAGGCCCTTCACCCGGCGCAGGACGGGCGCCAGGCGCGGCGCGTTCTTCCTCCAGGCCGTCGCCCAGCGGTTCTTGTCGCCGTGCTCGGGGCCCACCTCGAAGAGGAACCGGACGGCGTGGCGGGAGACGGCGACCTTGAAGTGACAGTGCTTCTTGTACCCGCGCGCGTCGGGCCCGAAGGCGACCCACGTGTCGTCAGGCGGGTTCACCGTGCGGCGCGCGTGCCGGGCGACGTGGGCGAACACGTCGCCGCCGGTGGCGCGCTCGACACCCGGCGTCAGGCTGTGGCCGATCGCCTCCAGCTTGGGGCGGATCCGCTCGCGGATCGCGCTCATCCGTCCCTTGAATCCGGGCTCGTCGAAGACCTTGAAGTCGGCCGCGTAGAACGCTGTGGAGGGCATCCGCATTCTCCTCGCGGTGATCAGAGGCTGTCGAGCGGGAAGATCGGACGGCGGACGTGCGCGAACGAGAAGCGCGCCAGGTTCGACGACGACAGCCCGGGCGCGTCCACCTCGATGATCTCGCGCGCGATCGGCTCGAAGGCGGCGCGGTAGTGGATCGACGACTTCACGACGAGGATCCGCTCGCGCTCGGGGTCGATGCCGACGAACCGGATCATCTCCGGATCGAGCGTCTGCGACCGGTGGCTGACGACGATGACCTTCACGCCGCCCACCTCGAGCACGGCCGTCGGCCCCAGGCGTCCGGCGAGGCCGCGCATCATCGGTCCCTTGTACACGAAGCGGCCGTCCGAGACGGTGCGCACGCGGCCGGTCAGCCGCAGCGGCGCGCCGTGCGACGGGTCGATCTTGCCGCCGACGTCGAGCGTCAGCGTGGCGCCGGCCCCGGCCGCCACGCAGGCGGCGGCCGCCTTCGGATCCCAGATGCACGCCACCGTCGTGTCGGTAGCGCCCACGCGCAGCAGCTCGCGCAGGATGCCGGTGGTGTCGCCGGCGGCGCCGCCGCCCGTGTTGTCCGCGATGTCGGCGAGGACGACCGGGCGGGCGTCGGCCGCCAGCGCGCGCGCCACCGCCGCCTCCACCGGCAGTGCGGTGTGGAGAAACTCCTGCCGGTGCGCCCACGCCGTCTCCACCAGCTCGTCGGCGAGCGCGTCGGCCATCGGCTGGTCGCGGTCGGTCACGACGTAGACGCTGAGGCCGGCGTCGTGGATGTCCGCGAGGGGGAAGCCCGCGAAGACCGAGATGGAGACGACGCCGGGCCGCCGCTCCATCGCGTCGGCGAGGTCGTAGAGGCGCCGCATCGGCCCGCGCGCGGTGAGCTGGCCCGCGATCGGCGGCAGCAGCGGCGGCTGCCGGAACGCGACGGTGGGACGGACGCGCCCGGCGACGACGTGGCGGAGCCGCTCGGCGGCCTCGCGCCCGCGCGCCTCCATGTCGACGTGCGGGTAGGTCTTGTAGCCGTGCAGGAGCGTGGCCGCCTCCACCATGGCCCGCGTGACGTTGGCGTGGAAGTCCAGCGTGACCGCGATCGGCAGCGCGCCGACGCAGGCGCGCACCGCGCGCAGGAGGTCGCCCTCGCCGTCGTCGAGGCCCTCGACGACCATCGCGCCGTGCAGGTCGAGCAGGACGCCGTCGAGCCGGCCGGCGGCGCGGAGGTCGGCGAGCAGGCGGTCCTTCGCCTCCGCGTAGAAGTCCTTGCTGACGCGTCCGGCCGGCGCGGCGGCGGCCGCCAGCGACGGCGCGAGCGCGACGCCGTGGGCGGCGGCGGCCGCGATCATGCCGCCCAGGCAGGTCCCGGTGTCGCGATAGGCCTCGAGCAGCTCGCCGCCGTAGTGGAGATCGCGCGCCTCGAACTCGGCGCGCCCGGTCGGGATGGTGCTGAACGTGTTCGTCTCGTGCGCCAGCATGCCGATGAAGAACCGCACGGTGCCTCCTGACGCTCAAGATCGAAGAGACGGGACAGCGGGGCATAGTGTAAAGGGTCGGGTGGTGGCAGGCAACGCGAAGATCGAAAGGAGAGCCGCAATGAGCGACGCGTCGTGCTTTCACAACCTCCACGAGGGCGGAATCCTGCGCGAGCTGGCGCCCGGCATCAGCGCGCGTGTCTTTCCCGGCGTCAACGCGATGCTCTCGGTGGTCACGCTCGAGCCGCACTCGGTGTCGCCGGTGCACGCGCACGCCAACGAGCAGTGGGGCGTGTGCCTCGAGGGCGAGTGGATCCGCATCCAGGACGGCGTCGAGCATCACGTCAAGAAGGGCGACTTCTGGCAGACGCCGCCCAACGTCCCGCACGGCGGGCGTACGCTCGACAGCCGCTGCGTGGTGCTCGACATCTTCGCGCCGCCGCGCGAGGAGTACCGCCAGGCCGGACGCGGGCTCGGCGCGGCGACGCTGTCGCGCTGACGCCGGCGGTCCGACCTTCGAGAGGCGGGTGATACAATCGCCGGCGTGAATGACGTGTTCGTCGTCACGGGTGGGGCGGGCTTCATCGGCTCGCACGTCGCGGAGCGGCTGCTGCGGGACGATCCGGCGGCGACGGTCCGGGTGTTCGACAACTTCTCCACCGGCGCGATGGGCAACCTGCCGTTCGCGGCGAGCGCCGGGACGCGGCTCGAGGTCGTGCGCGGCGACGTCTGCGATCTGGCCGCGGTCGAGCACGCGGTGCGCGGCGCCGCGGTGATCTTTCACCAGGCGGCGATGCGGTCGGTGCCGCGCTCGGTGGCCGACCCGCTCGGGGCCAACGAGAACAACGTGACGGGAACTTTGCACGTGCTCGAGGCGGCGAAGCGGGCCGGCGTCCGGCGCGTGGTCTACGCCTCGTCGTCCTCCGTCTACGGGGATCGGCCGGAGCTGCCCAAGCGGGAGGATCAGCCGCCGGCGCCGATCTCGCCGTACGCCGTGTCCAAGGCGGCCGGCGAGCAGTACGCCGCGGTGTGGACGCGGCTCTACGGCGTGGAGACGGTGGGACTCCGGTACTTC
>DASUPA010000030.1:0-5203 GCA_036276335.1 Candidatus Methylomirabilota bacterium
CACGCGGCGTAGAGGAGCGGCGCCGCGTGGCCCTTGCTCAGGACGAAGCGGTCGGAGACGGGATCGCGCGGGTGATCCGGATCGATCCGCATCGCGTCGAAGAACACGGCCGCGACCAGGTCCGCGGCGGACGCGCACGAGGTCGGGTGTCCGCTGCCGGCCGCGGTGGTCGCGCGGACGCTGTCGATCCGCAGCTGCGTCGCGATGTCCTCGAGCGCGAGCAAGCGCGCGTCGGTGGGTACACTCACGGCCATACGCCTCCGGGCTGCAAGGCGAGCGCCACCACGCTCGATGGCACCCGTGCTGCATGATCGCCTCGCCGATGGAGCCTCTCGAGCGTCGATACTACGGCAACGAGCGCTACCGCGAGCGCGAGCGGGAGCGACGCACCCGGCACCCGGGCCAGGGCCTCGGCTACCACATCGGCCCGGCGCCCGGCGGCGGGGACATCGCCCTCGGTCCGGGCCCCCACGCCGGCCGCGGCCCGCGCGACTATCGCCGGTCCGATGAGCGCATCCTCGAGGACGTGTGCGAGTGGCTGTCCGACGATCCGCGCGTCGACGCCCGCGAGATCAGCGTGCAGGTCCGCGACGCGGACGTCACGCTGGAAGGCCGCGTGAGCGACCGGCGGGCGCGCCGGCTGGTCGAGGACATCGCGTCCAGCGTCCCCGGCGTGCGGGACGTCTTCAACCGGATCCAGGTCGCCGAGCGGCGGCCGGCCTGACTCAGCCGCGCCCGTGCGCCGCCAGCACGTGGGCGGCGCAGGCCGTGACGCGCACGCCGGTCGGCAGGTGCACGAACTCGTTCGGGCCATGGGCATTCGATCCCGGCCCCATCACGCCGGTGATCATGAACTGGGCGCGCGGATAGCGCTCGCCGAGCATCGCCATGAACGGGATCGAGCCGCCGAGTCCGTGGAACATCGCCGGCTGCCCGAAGTACGCCTGGGACGCCTGCTGCACGGCGTCCAGCAGCCAGCGCTCCGTCGGCGGCGCGTCCCAGCCCGTGCCCGGCGACTCCACCTCGAACGTGACGCGCGCCCCGTACGGCGGCTCGGACTCGAGCGTCTGCTTCACGCGCCGGGCGGCGTGCACGGCGTCCACCGTCGGCGGCAGGCGCAGCGACAGCTTCGCGACGGTCTTCGGACGCAGGACGTTGCCGCCGTCCGCCGGCTGCGGCAGGCCGCCGGCGCCGGTGATGGAGAGCGCCGGCCGCCAGGTGCCCGAGAGCACGCGCTCCAGTGCGTCCTCGTGCGCCAGCCGCATGCCCGTCACGAGCGGATAGATCTCCGCGTGCTTCTTGCCGGTCAGCTCGGCCACCGCGCGCGCCTGCTCCATCCGCTCCCCGGGGACGTCGACGTGCAGGTCGCGAAGCCGGATCTCGCCCGTGCGCTCGTCCTCCAGGCGCGACAGGAGGCCGCGCAGGATGCGGAACGACGACGGCACGACCCCGCTGGCGCCCGAGTGGATGCCCTCGGTCAGGACCTCCACCGTCAGCACGCCGTTGACGATGCCGCGCAGTGACGTCGTGCACCACAGGTGCTCGTAGTCCGCGCAGCCGGAGTCGAGACACACGACCAGGCCGGGCGTGCCGATGCGCGCGGCCAGCGCCTCGACGTACGCGGGGAGATCGTACGAGCCGCTCTCCTCGCACGCCTCGATCAGCACCACGCAGCGCGCGTGCGGCGTCCGCTGCTGCTGGAGCGCCTGGATGGCGGTGAGCGCGGCGAAGGCGGCATAGCCGTCGTCGCCGGCGCCGCGGCCGTAGAGCTTGTCGCCGCGGCGCACCGGCGTCCACGGCCCGAGCCCCTCGCTCCAGCCCACCATCTCCGGCTGCTTGTCGAGGTGGCCGTAGAGGAGGACGGTGTCGCCCCGGCCGGGCACCTCCATGTAGATCAGCGGCGTCCGCTCCGGGAGCCGCACGACCTCCACGCGGAGGCCCTCGATCGGGCGGGCCTTGCACCACGCCTCGATGAGCGCCACCGCCCGGTCGAGGTGGCCGTGCGCCTTCCACTCGGCATCGAAGTGCGGCGACTTGGCCGGGATCGTCACGTACTCGCTCAGCGCGGGGACGATCTCGGCGTCCCACGTCCGTTGCACGAATCCGAGCGTGGCCGTCGCGTCCATCACTTTCTCGCCTCCTGGAGCGCGCGCCACACGCGCTCGGCCCTGAGCGGCATGTCGAGGTGACGCACGCCGAACGGGCGGAGCGCGTCGACGACCGCGTTCACGATCGCCGGCGTCGAGCCGATGGTGGCGGCCTCGCCGATCCCCTTGGCGCCCATCGGGTTGAACGGCGTCGGCGTCACTGTCTGGTCGGTGGTGAAGGACGGGAGATCCTCCGCGTGCGGGACCGCGTAGTCCATGAGCGACCCCGTGATCAGCTGCCCGTCCGGGCCGTACACGACCTCTTCCAGGAGCGCCTGCGCGATCCCCTGCGCCAGCCCGCCGTGGACCTGGCCGGCCACCAGCAGCGGGCTGATCCGCACGCCGCAGTCGTCGACCGAGACGAAGTCCCGCACGCGCGTCCGCCCGGTGTCGCGGTCGATCTCCACCACGGCGACGTGGGCGCCGAACGGATAGACCAGCTGCGGCGGCCGGAAGAACTCCGTCGCCTCCAGCCCCGACTCGATGCCGTCGGGCAGGCCCTCGCCGTACGCCCTGGCGGCGATCTGGGCGATGGTGAGGGCGGTCGCCGGCGAGCCCTTCACCTGGTAACGGCCGTTCTCGAACACGACGTCGTCGGGCGACGCCTCCAGCACGTGCGCCGCCACGCGGCGGGCCTTCTGCTGGACCTTCACGGTCGCGTTCAGGATGGCCGAGCCGCCCACCGCGAGGCTCCGGCTGCCGCCGGTGCCGTGGCCCATCGGCGTGTTGAGGGTGTCGCCGTGACGGACCACCACCTTGTCGAAGTCCACGCCGAGGTGGTCGGCGATGATCTGCGCGAAGGTCGTCTCGTGGCCCTGGCCGTGCGCCGAGGCGCCGGTGAACGCCGTCACCCCTCCGCCGGGCTCGACGCGCACCACCGCGCTCTCGAACGGGCCGAACCCGCACATCTCCACGTACACCGCCATGCCGACCCCGAGGATCGTGCGGTCGTTGCGCGCGAGCCGCTCCTGCTGCTCGCTCCGGAGCTTCGCGTAGTGCGCCACCTCGAGCGCCTTCGTGAGCGCACGGCTGTACTCCCCGCTGTCGTACTTCTGGCCGGTCGGCGTGGTGTAGGGAAAGGCGGCCGGCGGGATGAAGTTCTTGCGGCGGATCTCCTCGGGCGGCTTGCCGAGCTCGTGGGCGACGACGTCCACGAGCCGCTCCAGGTAGTACGCCGCCTCGGGACGCCCGGCGCCCCGGTACGCGGCCACCGGGGTGGAGTTGGTGAAGACGCACGTCGACTTGAGGTCGACGTTCGTGACCTTGTAGACGCCGACCCCCATGAGGAGCGTCAGGTCCGGGATGAACGTGAAGATGGGATAGGCGCCGATGTCGGCGATGACGTGCATCCGGAGCGCGGTGATGGTGCCATCCGCGTCGACGGCCGCCGCCAGGTCCGCGACCTGCGCGCGCCCGTGCGTGGTCGACGTCATGTGCTCGATCCGCGTCTCGGTCCACCGCACCGGGATGCGGTATCGCTTCGCGATGACGGCGAGCGTGGCGTCTTCCGGGTAGACGCCGAACTTCACCCCGAAGCCGCCGCCAACCTCGGGCGCGATGACGCGCACCGCCTGCTGCTCGACGCCGAGCAGCGCGGCGAGGTCGTTGCGGAGGTTGTGCGGCGCCTGGTGGGTGGACCACACGGTCACGCCGCCCACGAGCGGATCGGGCACGGCGAGCGCCGCGCGCGGCTCCAGCGGCACGCCGCAGAGCCGCTGGCTGATCATCCGCTGCGTGACGACCCGGTGCGCCGTCGCGAACGCGGCGTCCGGCTCCCCCGCCTTGATCGTCGTCTCGTGCTCGACGTTCCGGGCCGCGTCGGCGTGGAGCTGCGGCGCGCCATCCTTCAGCGCCGACAGCTGGTCGGCGACGGCGGGCAGGGGCTGCCAGTCGACGACCACGTCGGCGGCGGCGTCGACCGCGGCCGCCTCGGATGCGGCGATGACGGCCGCGACCGGCTCGCCCACGTAGCGGACCGTGCCGATGGAGAGTGGGAAGTGCTTGCGTCCCGCGGTGGTCTCGGCCGAGCCGCCGCCCTCCGCGGTCGGGCCGCCGAGCGGGATCGGCTGGCAGAAGGCCTTGATGTCCTCGCCGGTGACCACGCGCGTGACGCCCGGACGCGCCATCGCCCTCGAGGCGTCGATCCGTCCGACGCGGGCATGCGCGTGCGGGCTGCGGACGAAGGCGACGTACTGCAGGCCGGGCACGCTGACGTCGCCCACGTAGGCGGACGTGCCCGTGACCAGCCGGGGATCTTCCTTGCGCTTGACTTCGGCGCCCATGAGCCGCGGGGTGGCGGTGGCCATGCTGGAGTCCTTTCGTGGGAGTCCCCGGAGGATAGACATCCCCCGCCGCGCAACGCAAGCGATGCGCCGCGGGCGCCGGCCGGCGGCGCCAGCGGCACGGCCGGTGCAACGGCCGGGCGGAGGAGGACCCCGCCATGCCCGACGTGTGGACGAAGCATCCCGAGATCGTGCGCGACCTGCTCCGCGAGGCGGGCTTCACCTGCGGCGCGGAGCCGCGCTTCCTGAAGCCCCGGGATCCGGCCTGGACGTGCATCTACGACGGCCGGACCCTGAAGGGCGACCTCTACATCCATCCGGCCAGCGAGCTGCGCGGCGACGCCGGCGACTGGACGGGACCGCTGGTGGCGCTGGCAGTGGCGGCCGTCGTGACGCGCGTCCGGCGCCGCTAGCGTCGGCGACGATCGGCGTCTGCTACGATCGCCGTCCATGGACGCCTACCGGGCCATCGTGGACAAGCGCGATCAGCGCGCGTTCCTGCCGAAGCCGATCCCCGACGAGTCGCTGCGCAAGATCCTCCAGGCCGCGCGGATGACGGGCAGCAGCAAGAACCGCGAGCCCAACCGCCTCGTGGTCGTTCGCGAGCGCGCGACGATGCGGGCGATGGCGGCCATGGGCGCGTGGGCCCGCTGGCTGGCCGACGCGGCCGCCGTGATCGTCATCGTGCAGACCGAGCGCCACGAGTTCGACGCCGGCCGCTGCGCGCAGAACATGATGCTGGCGGCGTGGAGCGAGGGCGTCGGCTCGTGCCCC
>DASUPA010000031.1:0-3767 GCA_036276335.1 Candidatus Methylomirabilota bacterium
TGACGACGGCATGCGACTCGCGGCTGGTGATGGCCCGCTCGCGCGCGTGGCGCAGCACCGCGGAGAACCCCGCCACGTCGGCGCGCGCACGGATCGCCTCGGAGCTGCGGCCGATGACCGGGACGGCGAGCCCGATCGTCAGCATGATCACGAACAGCGTGACGATGAGCTCGAGGAGCGTGAAGCCGCGGCTATCGCTGCTCCGCATCCCACGACAGGACGTCGGCGTTCTCACCCTCGCCGCCCGGCGCCTTGTCCGCACCCTCGGACCAGATGTCGTAGTCGCCGTGCTGGCCGGGGCAGCAGCGGTACTTGTACGCCTCGCCCCACGGATCTCGCGGCACGGCCTTCTTCAGGTAGGGGCCGTTCCAGTTCGCGACGTTGGGATTCTTCTGGAGCGCCTCGAGCCCCTGCGAGGCGTTGGGGTACGACCCCACGTCCAGGCGGTACTGGTCGAGGGCGGCGCCGAACAGCTCGATCTGTGCCTTCGCGGCCGCCGTCTTGGACTTGCCGACGTTCTGGAAGAGTCGCGGGCCGACGAGGCCCACGAGCAGGCCGAGCACGATGATGACCACCAGCAGCTCGATCAGCGTGAAGCCGCCCTGTCCCCAAAGCACGCGGCCCCGGCGGCTCACAGCGGCACCTCGTTGATCGAGAAGATCGCAAGCAGCATGGCTACCACGATGAACGCCACGAGGACCCCCATCCCGAGAATGATTGCCGGCTCGAGGAGACCGAGCACACGCTTGAGCTCGGTGCGAACGTCGGTCTCGAACGTGTCCGCGACCTTCAGCAGCATCTCCTCGAGCCGTCCCGTCTCCTCGCCCACGCGCACCATGTGGACGGCGAGAGCGGGGAACGTGCCGTGCTGCTGCATGCCGGCGGCGATGGTCCCGCCGCGCTTGACCCCGTCGGCGAGGCGTGCGACCGCGATCCCGACGGCCTGGTTCGACATCATGTCGCCGACGACGCCCATGGCGCCCAGGACGGGCACGCCCGAGCGCAGCATCGTGCCGAGCGTCCGCGCGAAGCGCGCGGTCTCCACCTTCATCGTCAGCGCGCCGACGATCGGCAGGCGCAGGAGCGTGCGGTCCCACGCCAGACGTCCCTCGGGGTTCGCCGTCCAGACCCGCCAGGCGAGGACGCCGGCCAGCACCACGATGGCGCCGACCCACCAGTACGTCTGGAGCGCGGCGCTGACGCTCAGCAGAATCTGCGTCGGCAGCGGGATCGTCTGGCCGAGGTCCTCGAAGATCGTCGCGAACCGCGGGATGACGAACGTCATGAGGAACACGATGGCGCCCGCGCCGACGGTGGTGATGACGAGCGGGTAGGCGAGGGCGGACACCACGGCCTCGTTGAAGGCCGCGCGCGCCTCGAGGAACTCGGCCAGCCGCCGCAGCGACACCTCCAGCACGCCGCCCTTCTCGCCCGCCCGCACCATGTTGATGTACAGCCGCGAGAAGGGCCGGGGATGATGCTTGGCGAGCGCCTCGCTGAACGAGGCGCCGCCCCGCACGCTGTGCAGCAGGTCGGTGACGATGGTCCGGATGCGCGGGGTCGCCGCCAGCTCCTGCATGATCGTGAGCGCGCGGTCGAGGGGCAGGCCCGCCTCGAACAGCGTGGCGAGCTGCTGGGTCAGCCCGAGCAGGTCGCGCTGGCGGATGCGCGAGGAGCCGACGCCGCCCAGCGCCAGCCAGCCCGCGCGCTCGCCGTGCGGCGCCACGCGGATCGGGTAGTACGCCTCCTTGTGGAGTCGCTCCACCACCGCGCGCGCGTCCGGCGCCTCCATGACGCCATCCACCGTCTGACCGCGCCGATCGGCGGCCTTGTAGACGAAGACGGGCATGGCGTCAGGCGTCTTCCTGCGTGACGCGCAAGATCTCGTCGACCGTGGTCAGCCCTTCGCGCGCGCGCCGCCAGCCATCCATGCGCAGCGTGACCATCCCCGCCACCACGGCGTGCTGGCGGATGTCGCGCGCGGCGGCGCGGCGCAGGATGAGGCTGCGTGCGTCCTCGGTGATGGGGAAGAGCTCGTAGATGCCCATCCGTCCGCGGTAGCCGGTGCCGCGGCACTCCTCGCAGCCCTTGCCGCGGAACAGGCGCGTCCCGGGCGCGGCGGTGACGCCGAGTGCGTCGAGGTCGGCGGCGCTCGGCGTGTCGGGCACGCGGCACGCCGGACAGATGCGGCGCACGAGCCGCTGCGCCAGCACGGCCTCGAGGACGGAGGCGACCAGGTAGGGCTCCACGCCCATATCTTGAAGTCGCGTGATCGCGGCGGGGGCGTCGTTCGTGTGCAGCGTCGAGAAGACGAGGTGGCCGGTCAGCGACGCCTGGATGGCGATCTCCGCCGTCTCGAGGTCGCGGATCTCGCCGACGAGGATCACGTCCGGGTCCTGCCGCACGATGTGCCGCAGCCCGGTGGCGAAGGAGAGCCCGATCTTCGGCTTCACGGGGATCTGGTTGACGCCCTTCAGCTGGTACTCGACCGGATCCTCGACGGTGATGATCTTGCGGTCGGGCGAGTTGATCTTGTCGAGCGCCGCGTAGAGCGTGGTCGTCTTGCCGGAGCCGGTCGGGCCGGTCACCAGGATGATGCCGTGCGGGCGCTTGATGAGCCCCTCGAAGCGCTTCAGCGTGTCCTCCGGGAAGCCGAGCTTCTCGAGGGGCAGGAAGACGCTCGAGCGCTGGAGCAGCCGCATGACGATCGACTCGCCGTGCACGGTCGGCATCGTGGACACGCGGATGTCCACGCGCGTCCCGTGCAGGTTCACGCGGATGCGACCGTCCTGCGGAAGCCGCCGCTCCGCGATGTTCATCTCGGCCATGATCTTGATGCGCGAGGTGACGGCCGCCTGCAGCCGCCGCGGCGGCGCCTCCTGGTCGTACAGGATGCCGTCGATGCGATACCGGATGCGCAGCGTGTCCTCGAACGGCTCGATGTGGATGTCGGACGCCTCGGCGGTGATGGCGTTCTCGACGAGGAGGTTCACGAGCCGCACCACCGGCGCCTCGAAGGCCATGTCACGGAGGTGGCTCACGTCCTCGTCGCCGTCCGGGCCGCGCTCGTCCTCGATGCCCTCGACGATGCGCTGGAGCGCGGTGGCATTGGCGCCGTCGTAGGTGCGGTCGATCGCCTCCGTGATGGCCTCGGGCGAGCTCACCACGAGCTTGACGCTGAGGCCGGTCGTCTGGCGCAGGTCGTCGACGACCATGGGGTTGCGCGGATCGGACGTGGCGACCGTCAGGAGCCCGCCCTCGACGCTGACCGGGCACACCGCGTAGGTGCGGAGGTACTTCGCGGAGAGGTTCTTCAGCACCGGCAGGGCGGAGGGCATCTCGTCGCGCGAGAGGTACGGGAGATCCTGCTGCTCGGCGACGGCGCGCAGGACTTCGTCCTGGGTCACCACGCCGAGGGCGACGAGGGCCTCGCCGATGAGCTCGCCGGTCGTCCGCTGACGCGCGAGGGCACGCTGGACGGCTTCGACGCTCGTCAGACCTTCGGCGACGAGGATCTCGCCAAGGAGACGGGGTCGGGCTCCATTGGCCATGCTATGCTCGCGCCAATGTTAGCATACCTGGCGTTCGCGGCCGTCGCCGCTGCGGCGGACGTCGCCGGCGCCGCCATCGTGACCACCGCCCACAAGCCCACCCACGCGCGCCTCCGCTACTTCGTGGCGGCCGGCGCCGGATTCATGCTCGCCGCCGCGTTCGTCCGCATGCTGCCAGAGAGCGTCCACGTGCCCCATGCCTTCCTCTTCGTCGTG
>DASUPA010000032.1:0-5640 GCA_036276335.1 Candidatus Methylomirabilota bacterium
GCCCCAGTCCACCTACGGCGGCCCGCGCGGCCTCCGCCGGCTGATCGACGCCTGCCACGCCCAGAGGCTGTCGGTGGTCCTCGACGTGGTCTACAACCACCTCGGGCCGGAGGGCAACTATCTCGGGGACTTCGGGCCGTACTTCACGGATCGGTACAAGACCCCGTGGGGCGGGGCCGTGAACTTCGACGGTCCCGACAGCGCCGGCGTCCGCCGCCACTTCGTCGAGAACGCCTGCGCCTGGGTGCGCGACTTCCACGTGGACGGCCTGCGGCTCGACGCCATCCACTCCATCTTCGACGCCAGCCCCCGGCACATCCTCACGGAGGTTGCCGAGGCCGCGCGCGCGGAGGCGCGGGCGCTGGACCGGCCGCTCCACATCATGGCGGAATCGCACGACAACGACCGCCGCATCGTCCTTCCCGTCGAGGCCGGCGGCCTCGGACTCGACGCGGTCTGGTCGGACGACTTCCACCACGCCATGCACGTGCACCTCACGGGGGAGCGCGGGGGCTACTACTGCGACTTCGCCGACCCGAGGCTGCTGGCTCGCGCCACCGCCGAGGGCTTCGCCTTCCAGGGCGAGGCGTCGGAGTACTTCGGGCGCAAGCGCGGGACTCCGAGCGCCGACCTCCCGGGCGAGCGGTTCGTGATCTGCGTGCAGAACCACGACCAGGTCGGCAACCGCGCGCAGGGCGACCGGCTCAGCACCATCGTGTCCTTCGAGGCGGTCAAGCTGGCCGCGGCGCTGATGCTGGCCGCGCCGGCGCTGCCGCTGCTGTTCATGGGCGAGGAGTACGGCGAGACCGCCCCCTTCCAGTTCTTCACCTCGTTCCTGGACCGGGACCTCGCGGAGGCCGTCCGCAAGGGGCGCGCGGCCGAGTTCAGCCGGTTCGCGTGGGAAGGCACGGTGCCGGACCCTGGCGACCCCGCGACGTTCGTCCGCTCGCGGCTGAGCCGCACCCTGGCGAGCGCGCCGCGGCACCGGGAGCTGCACGAGTACTACCGCCGCTGGCTGGCGCTGCGCCGCTCGCATCCCGCCCTCGGCGCGCGCGGCAAGAGCCGGACGCGCGCCGAGGTGGACGCGGCCGGCGCCGTGCTGACGCTGGCCCGCGACGCGGAGCGCGGTCCCGGCGTCCGGCTCGTCGCCAACCTCACCGGCGAGGCCCGCTCCTTCACGCCGCCCGCGGGCTGGCGGGTGCTGCTCGACAGCGACGACGCACGCTTCGCGGGACGCGGCCGCCCGCCGCTGACGCCGTACCAGGCGGTCCTGTACGAGGTGCCGGCCTAGCGTCGATGGCCGCGCGTGCCGACCGCCAAAGGGCCGGAGCCGTTGCGCGCGGGGTCCCGGCTTGCTACAACGCAAGGGCCTTGCCGAGCGCGCGCTTCGATGCCGTCGATCACCTGCTGGCGCTGGATCCCGGCGGCCGCGGCATCGCCTCCTTCTTCCAGCCGGGTGCCGCCGCCGGCGCGGCCGCGGCACTCCGCGGCAGCACCCGCGTCCTGATCACCACGGGCTTCGTCGTCGAGCCGAAGATGCCGGAGACCGATGGTCCGCCGGGCGCCGCCGTCCTGGGCCGCGCCCTGCGCCGCCTCGGCGCCCAGGTCTCGTACGTGACGGATCCCGTCGCCATGCCGGTCCTGGCTGCCGCGCTGCGCGCGCTCGGGGAGCCCGCGGACATCCAGCCGTACGGGGAAGGGCCGGGTGCGGCGTCCGACGTGCTCGAGCGCGAGCGGCCGACCCACCTGGTGGCCGTCGAGCGGCCGGCGCGCTCGCGGTCCGGCGACTACCTCAACATGCGCGGCCACTCCGTGGCCGAGTGGAATCGCCCGATCGACGAGCTGTTCGTGCGGCCGTCGCGCTCCGCAGGCCGCCCGGTGACGATCGGCGTGGGGGACGGGGGCAACGAGGTCGGCATGGGCAACGTGCGGGCGCGGCTGGCGCGGGCGGGAGCGCTGATGGCGCGCATCGCGTCGACGGTCACGGTCGACCACCTCGTGGTGGCCGGCGTGTCCAACTGGGGCGCGTACGGCATCGTCGCGCATCTCGGGCGCGCCGCGGGGCGCCCGCTGCTGCACACGCCGGCCGAGGAGCGCCAGCTCGTGACCGCGTGCGTGGAGGCGGGTGCCCACGACGGCGTCACCCGCCGGCGGGAGGCGACGGTGGACGCGCTTCCGCTGGACGCGCACGCCGCGTTCGTGGCGCTGCTCGGAGTATCATGGGGCCCATGACGATCCAGGAGGAGTTCCGCGCCCGGCATCCGAAATCGGCGGCGCTCGCGGAGCGCGCGCGAGCGGCCATCCCCGGCGGGATCACGCACGACATCCGTCACCTGCTCCCGTTCCCGGTCTACATCGAGCGCGCCGCCGGCACCCGCAAGTGGGACGTCGACGGCCACGAGTACGTCGACTACTGGATGGGCCATGGCGCGCTCTTCCTGGGCCACTGCCACCCGGCCGTGGTCAAGGCGGTGCAGGACCAGGCGGCGCGCGGGACGCACCTCGGGGCCAGCCACGAGCTCGAGGTCCGCTGGGCGGAGCTGGTCAACCGCCTGGTGCCGTGCGCGGAGCTGACGCGCTTCACGATGTCGGGGACCGAGGCGACGCATCTCGCCATGCGCGTCGCGCGCGCGTACACCGGCCGGTCGAAGATCGTGAAGTTCGCGGGACACTTCCACGGCTGGCACGACGGCGCCGTCGCCGGCGTGAACCCGCCGTACGAGGTGCCGATGTCCGCCGGCATCCCCGGCGCGACGCTGGACCAGGTCCTCATCTGTCCGCCCAACGACATCAAGGCGGTCGAGATCGCGCTCCAGCGCGGCGACGTCGCCGCCGTGATCCTCGAGCCGGCGGGCGGGCAGTCGGGGACGACGCCGACCATCCCGGGGTACCTGCAGGAGCTGCGCGCCCTCACCACGCGGCACGACGTCGTGCTGATCTTCGACGAGGTCATCACCGGCTTCCGCTACGCGCCCGGCGGCGCGCAGGCCTACTACGGCGTGACGCCGGATCTCACCACGCTGGCCAAGATCGTCGCGGGCGGGCTCCCGGGCGGCGCGCTCTGCGGCCAGCGCGAGCTGATGTCGATGCTGGCGTTCCGCGGCGACCCGGACTGGGACCGCGCGCAGCGCGTGGCGCACGCCGGCACGTTCAACGCCAACCCCCTCTCCGCGGCGGCCGCGATCGCCACGCTGGAGCAGTGCGCCGACGCCTCGCTGCAGGCGCGGGCGAACAAGTACGGCGAGGAGCTGCGCCGCGCCCTGACCGACGCGCTCAAGCGCGCCGGCGCCCCGGGCGTCTGCTACGGCGAGGCGTCGATCTACCACGTCTCCTTCGAGGGCAAGCCGGGCCTCGCCGGCTTCGACCGCCCGCGCAAGGGCGCGCTCTATCATCTGCTGCGGTGCGCCCTGCTCAACCACGGCGTCGACTGCTCGATGAACCACGGCTGGATCTCGACGGTCCACGCCGAGGAGGACCTGGAGCGGACGATCCGCGCCTACGAGGCGGCGTTCCGCGCCATGGTGGCCGAGGGCGTCTTCAGGTGAGGGCGGCCGCCCTGGCGGTCGCCCTCGCGCTGACCGCCGGGTGCGTGAACTACCCGACCGTGATGGAGGCCGGCGGCACCCGCGTCCGGCCCGACAAGGGCCGCGCCGTGCGCCAGGCCGACGGCGCCGCCGTGTACTTCGAGCTCAGGAGCACCGGCAAGTACGGCGACGTCATCACGGGCGTCTACTCGCCCGTGGCCAGGCAGGCCGCCCTCGTCGACGCCGGCGGCGCTCCGGTCGAGCGCGTCGAGGTCCCGGGCGCGACCACGGTGAGCTTCACGGCCGACGGCCCCCACGTCGTCCTCTCCGACCTGACACGCCCGCTCACGCCCGGCGAGACGATCATCGTCACGCTTCTCTTCGAGAAGTCCGGCGGCATCGGCGTCATCACGACCGTCGAGTAGCTCCGCGCGCGCCGCGCAGCGCCTCGGCCAGGCGCTCCGGCGTGACCGGCTTCACGAGGTGGACGTCGAAGCCTGCCTCCAGCGCCCGCTGTCGATCGCCCGCTTGACCGTAGCCGGTGAGGGCCACGAGCCACATGAGGGCGCCGGTCGGCTCGGCCCGGATCCGTCGCGCGACCTCGTAGCCGTCCAGCCCCGGCAGGCCGACGTCGAGCAGCACGACGTCGGGCACGAGCCGCAGGGCCGCCTCGAGCCCGTCGCGGCCGTCGACCGCCTCGTGGACCTCGTGTCCTTCGAGCGCCAGCGCCGTGCGGAGCACCTCGCGGGCGTCGGTGTTGTCCTCCACGATCAGGACACGTCGCGGCATGACGGGCGCCGGCGTCGCGCTCGACGCCCGCTCGGCCACCGGGGCCGGGATGCGAGGCAAGCGCACGGTGAAGCGGCTGCCGCGCCCGACGCCCGCGCTCGTGGCGCACACGGTGCCGCCATGCATCTCGACGAGGCGCTTCACGAGCGCCAGCCCGAGTCCGAGTCCGCCGCGTGCGCGATCCGGCGGCCGGTCGCCCTGAACGAACGGCTCGAAGACGTGCGGCAGTAGCGCGCCCGGAATTCCCTCGCCCGTGTCCGTCACCTCGAGCACGGCGTCGGCGCCGTCCGCGCTGACGCGGCCGCTGACGTCCCCGCCCGCCGGCGTGTATTTCAGCGCGTTGGAGAGCAAGTTGCCGATGATCTGCTCCAGGCGCGTCTCGTCGGCGGCCACCCAGACGCTGGCGGCGTCGACATGAACGGGATGGCGCGGCGATGCGAGCGTCGACACGATTCTGTGGAGCGCGGCGCCGAGGTCGACGGGGACGGTCCGCAGAATGATCTTGCCGCTGGACACGCGCGCCGCGTCCAGCAGGTCGTCGACCAGCCCCGCAAGATGGCGCACCTGGCGATGGATCACCGCGCTGGCGCGCGCCGCGCTCGAGTCCACCGGACCGATGTGGTCGAGGATCTGCGCGGCATTGGCGATCGCCGCCAGCGGGTTGCGGAGCTCGTGGCCGAGCATGGCCAGAAAGTCGTCCTTGGCCCGGTTGGAGGCCTCCGCCTCTGCGCGCAGCCGCTCCTCGGCACGATACTGCTGGGCATTCGCGAGCGCGACGGCCGCCATGTCGGCGAACATCTTCATGTAGCGCAGATCGCGCTGAGTGAACCGGCGGCCGAGCGCGTCGCCGACGGTGATGGCCCCGATGACCCGTCCGCGCGAAAGCAGAGGAGCGGACATCATGGCCCGGGCGCTGACCGCCTCCAGCCGCGTCCTGACGTCGGCGTCGAGCACGACCGCCGGGTCGTTCATCACGTCCTCGCTCGCCACCGGATGGCCGGTGCGCAGCCCGAGACCGGTGATGCCGATGTCCTTGGGAAGTCGCAGGCCGATCGACCATTCCGGCCCCAGCCCGTCGACGCCCTCCAGGACAAGCGTGCCGCTCGGCTCCTCGACGCGGTAGACCGTCGCACCCTGGCAGCGGAGGAGATTACGGACGCTGGCGGCCACCCGCGAGACGACGACGGCCGGGTCGAGCGATTCGGCCAGCGCGGCCGACACCTGCGCCAGCGCCTCGGCCGCGTCCCGCTCGCTATCCTGCGTCACGCCGCCAAGAGTACCCCGGACCGTGTGGTATCCTAAGCGGCCTGGCGGGCAGGTAGCTCAG
>DASUPA010000033.1:0-9044 GCA_036276335.1 Candidatus Methylomirabilota bacterium
GACGGAGCTGGCGCGCACCCTCGCCGAGTACCTCTTCGGCGACGAGAACGCGCTCATCCGCGTCGACATGTCCGAGTACATGGAGAAGTTCTCGGTCTCGCGGCTGCTCGGCGCCCCTCCCGGATACGTCGGCTACGAGGAGGGCGGGTTCCTCACCGAGAAGGTGCGGCGGCGCCCGTACTCGGTGGTGCTCTTCGACGAGATCGAGAAGGCGCATCCCGACGTCTTCAACATGATGCTGCAGGTGCTCGACGACGGCCGCCTGACCGACTCGCTCGGCCACGTGGTCGACTTCAAGAACACCATCCTCATCATGACGTCGAACCTGGGCACGAGCCTGATCGGCAAGCGCGTCGCGCCGGGCTTCATGCAGGAGTCCGACGAGGCGACCTACGAGAAGATGAAAGACCGCGTGATGGAGGAGATGAAGCGCGCGTTCCGGCCGGAGTTCCTGAACCGGATCGACGACATCATCGTCTTCCACGCGCTGTCGCTGGCGCACATCCAGCAGATCATTCGGCTGATGATCGAGAAGATCAACAAGCAGCTGACCGAGAAGGGGATCGAGCTGGTCCTGACTCCTGCCGCCGAGGCGGCGCTCGTGGAGAAGGGCTACGATCCGCAGTACGGCGCGCGGCAGCTGCGGCGGACGATCCAGAAGCACATCGAGGACCCGCTGGCCGAGGCCATCGTTCGCGGACAGGTGCCCGAGAGCGCCCGGATCGACGTGGACGTCGACGGAGTGAATTTCGTCTTCCGTGAGTCCCGCGCCGCCGACGCTCCGCTCGAGCTTGCTGAGCGCTAACCGACAGCCAGCGCGAGCCTGAAACGCGGTGACCACTCGGGGGCGAGTGCGTTCCGTCGTTTCCCTGCTCGCAGCCTGGCTGACGTTCGCCGCCGTCTCCGAGGCCCAACAACCGCCGGTTCTCGTCAAGGAGCTCGCCGTCGAGGGCAACCGGCGCGTCCAGGAGGCGGTCATCCTCGGCCGCGTCCGGACCACGCTCGGCGGCCCCTTCAACACCTCCCAGCTGTCCGAGGACGTCCGGTCGGTGTTCGCGCTCGGCTTCTTCGACGACGTCCAGCTGCGCGTCGAGGACTTCGAGGGCGGCGTGAAGGTCACCTTCGTGGTGGTCGAGCGGCCCTTCGTGCGGGACGTGGACTTCGTCGGCAACCGCAAGGCCTCGGCCGCCGAGCTCCAGGAGAAGATCGACCTCAAGCTGGGCAACGTCTACAACCCCGTCGACGTCCAGCGGGCGCGCGAGCGCATGAAGGACTTCTACGAGGACGAGGGGTACTTCGAGGTCCAGATCACCCCCGACATCGAGCGGTTCGCAGACGGCGACGTCAAGGTCGTGTTCACCATCGACGAAGGCCGCCAGATGAAGATCGAGCGGATCCGCATCAGCGGCAACCGCGGGCTGACCGACGACCAGATCCAGGACGCGATGGAGACGCAGGAGCGCCAGTACTACATCCTGCGTGGCACCGTCCAGCGCCAGCGGCTCGAGAACGACATCGACCGCATCCTCCAGCTCTACAACGACCACGGCTACATCCACGCGCGCGTGGAGTCGCACGACGTCGCCGTCGACCGGGAGAAGGCGCGGGTGACGATCCACATCACCGTGGTCGAGGGGGCCCAGCACCGCGTCAGCACGGTGGCCCTGACCGGTGTCACGCTCCTGCCCGAGAGCGAGGTCCGGCGCCAGGTGAAGCTGAAGCCCGGCGACGTGTTCTCCCGCGCCGAGCTGCGCGACTCCGTCCGCGCCATCGAGGAGCTGTACTCGAACATCGGGCGGGCGTCGGTCGAGATCAGCCCTCGGGTGGAGCCCCTGCCGGAGAACCGGATCGCGGTCACCCTGGAGGTCGGCGAGGGGCCGACCGTCTACGTCGAGCGGATCAACATCGCCGGCAACGTGCGCAGCCAGGACAAGATCCTGCGCCGCGAGCTGCAGATGGCCGAGGGCGACATCTTCACCCTCCGGAAGCTGCAGCGCTCCCGGCAGCGCCTCGTCAACCTCGGCTACTTCGAGCGGGTCGAGGTCACCACGGCTCCCGGGGCCGACCGCACCAAGATCGTCGTCAACGTCGACGTCACCGAGCGGCCGACGGGACTCTTCAGCATCGGAGGCGGTTACTCCTCGCAGGACAGCTTCCTGGGGACGATCGACCTCTCCCAGAACAACTTCCTCGGCCGCGGCTGGCAGCTCGCACTGCGGCTCCGCGGCGGCGCCAACACCCAGCAAGGCATCCTCAGCTTCACCGAGCCGTGGCTGTTCGACCGGCCGCTGGCAGCCGGCTTCGACCTCTTCAACGTGCGGCGGCAGTTCATCGAGTACGACTACGACTCGCTCGGCGGCGGCGTCCGGCTCAGCCACCCGTTCGAGGAGTACTGGCGCTGGAACGCCGCCTACCGCCTCTCGCGCGACGAGATCACGAACATCGAGACGGACCTCAACAGCGCGCTGGAGAGCGAGCGCGGAGTCCGGGTCACGTCGCTGGTGCAGGGTGCCGTCAGCCGGGACAGCCGCGACAACATCCAGATGCCCTCCCGTGGCGGCACGCTGAGCCTCGTCACCGACGTGGCCGGGCTCGGCGGCGACAGCCAGTTCGTGAAGACGGTGGCGTCGGCGACGCACTTCCAGCCGATCTGGTTCGGGCACATCCTGTCCGGACGCCTCGAGGCCGGCTACGGCTTCGGCTACGGCGACGAGGATCTGCCGCTCTTCGAGCGGTTCTACCTCGGCGGTGCCAACTCCGTCCGCTCCTTCAAGTCCCGCCAGATCTCGCCCCGGGACGACGCGGGCGTGCGGATCGGCGGCACCTCGGAGGTCCTCGGCAACGTCGAGTACATCGTGCCGCTGCCCTTCAACATCCGCGCGGCGGCCTTCTTCGACGTCGGCAACGTGTACGGCTTCGACACCAAGTTCGATCTGACGGACCTCCGCACGGCGGTCGGCGCGGGGCTCCGGTGGCTCTCCCCCTTCGGGCCGATCCGCGTCGACTACGGATTCAACCCGGATCCGCGGCCAGGCGAGCGGTCGGGCGCCTTCAATTTCTCGGTGGGGTCGCCGTTTTGAGGAGGATGGTATGAGGGCAGTCGTCGTGGCAGTCTTCGCGTCCGTGGTAATGATGTCGATGGCGTCCGATGCCCCCGGGCAGCCGGCGGCCGCGCCCGCGCCGGCGGCCGCGACGCGGATCGGGTACATCGACGTGCAGCGGGTCCTGGCGCGCTCGGCGGCCGGCGTGGCCGCGCGCGAGCAGCTGGAGAAGGAGCGGGCGGGCATCCAGAAGGAGATGGACGGCCGCCGGCAGGAGCTGGAGAAGCTGCGCGACGAGATCGAGAAGAAGGGGCCGCTGCTCACCGCCGACGCCCGGCGCGACAAGCAGGAGCAGTTCGAGCGTAAGCGGCGCGACGCCGCGCGGGCCGCCGACGACTACCAGAAGGAGCTGGAGAAGAAGGAGGCCGCGCTCCTCCAGAAGGTCCTCCAGGAGGTCGGTGGCGTGATCGAGCGCGTGGGCAAGGAGCGCAACTACTACCTGATCATCGAGAAGCGGAACGCCGGGGTGCTCTACGCCGCGACCGAGGCCGACCTCACCGACGAGGTGATCCGCGCGTATGATCGGGAAGCCGGGAGCAAGAAGAAGTAGCAGGATGATCAGCCGAGCCGGGTTCACACTCGAGGAGCTCGCCCGCGCCCTGGGGGCGACGCTGGAGGGTGATCCGCGTCGAGTGGTGACCGGCGTCGCCCCGCTCGAGAGCGCGGGACCCGACGAGGTGTCGTTCCTCACGCACGCGCGCTACGCCGACGCCGCCCGGGCCTCCCGGGCGGGGGCCTTCGTCGCCGGCGCGGGGGCCGTCGACCTCCCCGCGCCGGTGCTCCGCGTCCCGGCGCCGCAGCACGCGCTCGTCGACCTGCTCAACCTCTTTCACCCGCCCCCGGCCGTGGTGCCCGGCGTCCATCCCACCGCGGTGATCGCGGGCGACGCGCACGTCGATCCGACGGCGGCGGTCGGCGCCCACGCGGTGGTGGAGGCGGGCGCCCGGGTCGGGCCGCGCGTCCGCATCGCGCCGCTCGTCTACGTGGGGCCCGGTGTCGAGATCGGGGAGGACAGCGCGCTGGGGGCGCACGTGGCGCTGCTCGCGGGCGTCCGGCTGGGCCGTCGCGTGCTCATCCACCCGGGCGCCGTCCTGGGCGCCGACGGCTTCGGTTTCACCTTCGACGGCGCGCAGCATCGCAAGATCCCGCAGACGGGCGGCGTCCTCGTCGAGGACGACGTGGAGATCGGTGCCAACACCACGATCGATCGGGCCACCTTCGGCGACACGATCGTCCGGCGCGGCACCAAGATCGACAACCTCGTCCAGATCGGCCACAACGTCGAGGTCGGCGAGCACGGGATTCTCGTCGCGCAGGTCGGCGTGTCGGGCTCCTCGCGCCTCGGCCGGGGCGTCGTGCTCGCGGGACAGGTCGGCGTCGCCGATCACGTCACCATCGGCGACGGGGCGCTCGTCGGCGCCCAGGGCGGCGTGCCGTCGGACCTCGAGGCGGGCGGCAAGTATTTGGGCACGCCGGTGCGGCCGCTGCTCGAGGCCAAGCGGATCATGGCCGCGGAGACGCGGCTCCCCGAGCTGCTGCGGCGAGTGCGTGCGCTCGAGCGCGCCCTGGAGGCGCTCACCGGCCGGCCCGTGGAGCGCGCGAGCGGCGCGGATGACTGAGATCCACCCGTCGGCGGTCATCGACAAGTCGGCGACGCTCGGGGCCGACGTGCGCGTCGGCGCGTTCTGCGTCGTCGGCCCCGAGGTCACGCTGGCCGACGGCGTCGAGCTCGGCCACCACGTGATCCTCGAGGGCCGCGTCGCGCTCGGCCCGCGCGTCACGATCGGGCACGGCGCCGTGCTCGGCGGCCAGCCCCAGGATCTGAAGTTCAAGGCCGGCACGCCGTCGGGCGTGCGGGTCGGTGAGGGCTCCGTGCTCCGCGAGTACGTGACGGTCCACCGGTCGACGCAGCCCGAGGGCTGGACCGAGATCGGCCGCGAGTGTCTGGTGATGGCCATGAGCCACGTCGCGCACGACTGTCGCCTGGGCGACGGCGTGATCGTCATCAACTACGCCGGCATCACCGGCCACTGCGAGATCGGTGACCGGGCCACCGTCGGCGGCCTCACCGGCATGGTGCCGTTCACGCGCATCGGCACCCACGCGTACGTCGGGGGGATGGCGAAGCTCAACGCGGACGTGCCGCCCTACGTCATCGTGGAGGGACAGCCGGCGACCGCGCGTGGCGTGAACGTCATCGGCCTGCGCCGGGCCGGCATGGCGCCCGAGGCGCGCCGCGCGCTCCAGGACGCCTACCGTCTCCTGTACCGCAGCGGGCTGGCGCCGGCGCGCGCCGTGGCCCGCATCCGCGAGGAGCTGCCCATGAGCGAGCCGGTCCGGACTCTGCTGGAGTTCATCGAGGGCGCCCACCGCCACGGGATCGTCGGCCCGCCGCGCGAGGGCGCCGGCCCCGCCGACGAGGTGACGTGCTGATGGCCCTCCACGGCGCGCCGCTGCGGGCGGGGGTGGTGGGGGCCGGCCACATGGGCCAGTACCACGTGCTCGTCTACGCCGAGCTGCCCGACGTCGAGCTCGTCGGCGTCGCCGACGTGGACGGCGAGCGCGCGGCGGCGGTGGCGCGCCAGTACGAGACGCGGCCGTTCACCGACCACCGCGAGCTCGTGGGCAAGGTCGACGTGGCGAGCGTCGCGGTCCCCACGGAGCGCCACTTCGCGGTGGCGCGCGACCTCCTCGAGGCCGGCATCAGCGTGCTGGTGGAGAAGCCGATGACGACCACCCTCGAGGAGGCGCAGGCGCTGTTCCGGGTCGCCGAGCGGACCGGCGCCGTGCTGCACGTCGGCCACGTCGAGCGGTTCAACGGCGCCGTGGACGAGCTGCGGCAGATCGTGCGCGCGCCGATCCTCATCGAGTCGCGCCGGCTCGGGCCGTTCGCGCCGCGCGTGCAGAAGGACACCGTCGTCATGGATCTCATGATCCACGACATCGACATCGTGCTGGGGCTGGTCGACTCGCCGCCGGTGCAGATCGCCGCCCAGGGGGCCCGCGTCCATTCCTCGGTCACCGACGTGGCCACCGTCCAGATCCGTTTCGAGTCGGGCGCCATCGCCACCATCACCGCCAGCCGCGCCACCGAGGAGAAGGTCCGCACGCTCGCGATCACCCAGCCCGACGCGTACATCCTCCTGGACTACACGGACCAGGACATCCGGATCTACAAGCGCGCCGCCCAGCAGTTCACGCTGAACCGCAAGTCGATCCGCTACTCGCGCGCGTCGCTGGTCGAGCACCTCCAGGTCCACCGCGACAACCCGCTGAAGCTGGAGATCCAGCACCTCCTCGGCGCCCTGCGCCGGCGGCGGAGCGGCGAGACGGTGGAGCTGAACCTGGCGGAGGATCTCACCTCACTGGCCATGGCGCTGGCGATCGAGCGCATGATCCGCGACGGCGTGCCCGAGATCAGGTGGCCGAAGGACCTCCCGTGGAGCGGTCGCTCGGACTGATGTGCGGCGCCGGCGAGCTGCCGGCGCTCATGGCCCGTCAGGCGCGGCGGCACGGCTGGCGCGTCGTCGCGTTCGCCTTCGCGGCGCCGTCCGACGACCTGATCGCCGGCGCGGCCCGGGTCGTGCCCTCGCACATCGGCGAGATGGCGCCGGTGATCGGCGCGCTGCAGGCGGAGAAGGTCGAGGCGGTGCTCCTCTCGGGCAAGTTCTGGATGGGCGACCTGCTCCGCGCCGGGAGCACGGACGACGCGCACCGCGCCATGGCCTCCCGCGCCGGCGGTCTCCTCGACGGCAACGTGAAGACGGTGCTCCTGTCGACGCTCTCCGGGATGGGCATCGAGCTCCTCGACCAGCGGCCGTTCCTCGACGACGGGCTCCCGGACGAGCGTGTCCTGGGCGCGCGGACTCCCACCGAGGCGCAGTGGGCCGACGTGCGGCGCGGGCTCGAGGTCGCGCGCGCGATGGCGGCGCTGAGCATCGGCCAGACGGTGGTGGTCCGGCGCGGCGCGGTGTGCGCGGTGGAGGCCATCGAGGGCACGACGGAGGCCGTGCGCCGCGGCACCGCCCTGAGCGGGCCGGGCGCCGTCGTGGTGAAGACCGCCGCCGTCGATCACGACTTCCGCTTCGACGTGCCGACGCTGGGCCCGGAGACCGTCGCGGCGGCGGCCGAGGGCGGCGCCGCGGTGGTGGCCCTGGAGGCCGGGCGCGTCTTCGTGCTCGACCGCGCCGCGACCACGCGTCGCGCTGACGCGGCCGGCATCGCGCTGGTGAGCACGCGTGGCGCCGGCGGCTGACCGTCCGCGCTCGATCATGATCGTCGCCGGAGAGGCGTCGGGCGACCTGCACGGCGCCACCCTCGCGCGCGCCCTTCACGCGCTGGCGCCGGGCGCGCGGCTCCATGGCATGGGCGGCCGTGGCATGGCGGCGGCCGGCGTGGAGCTGCTCGTCGATGCCACGCGACAGGCGACGGTCGGCGGCACGGAGGCCGTCGGCGGTGTGCCCGCCCTCTACCGCGCGTATCGACGGCTGCGCGCCACGCTGGAGGGCCCGGCGCGGCCGGACGCCCTCGTCGTCATCGACTTCCCCGAGTTCAACCTGCGCCTCGCACGCGCGGCCCGGCGTGCCGGCGTCGCCGTCGTCTACTTCATCCCGCCCCAGGTGTGGGCGTGGCGGCCGTGGCGCGTCCGGCTCATGCGCCGCGTCGTCTCGCTCGTGCTCGCGGTCTTTCCCTTCGAGCCGCCGCTGTACCGCCGGGCCGGCGTGCCGGTCGCGTTCGTCGGCCATCCCGTCGTCGACGCGCTGGCCGACGCGCCGACGCGCGAGGACGCGCGCGCCCGGCTGGGGCTGGAGGGCGGAGCGCCGGTGATCGGCCTGCTGCCCGGCAGCCGGCGCCACGAGGTCGAGCGCGTGCTGCCGACGATGCGCGAGGCGGCGGCGCTGATCGCGCGCCGGCACCCGGGCGCCCGGTTCGTGGTCGCCCAGGCGCCGACGGTGGACGGCGCGGCGATCGACGCGACGGACGCGGCGGGTCCCGCGCTGACGGTGGTGTCGTCGGGCGCGTACGCGGTCATGCGCGCGGCGGACCTCGTCCTCGTCACCTCCGGCACGGCGACGCTGGAGGCGGCGCTGCTCGGGACGCCGATGGTCGTGTGCTACCGGCTCTCGCGCCTCAGCGAGCTGTTCTTCGGTCCGCTGGTGCGGATCCCGTGGATCAGCCTGGCGAACATCACGCTCGGCCGCGCCGTCGTGCCCGAGCTCTACCAGGCCACGCTCAGCGCCGAAACGCTGGCCCAGGAAGCGCTGGCGCTGCTGGAGTCCCCGGCGGCCCTCGCCGCGCAGCGCGACGCCTTCGGGGAGCTCGCGGGCCAGCTCGGCGCCCCGGGGGTCGGGACGCGGGCGGCGCGGCACGTGCTGCAGCTGGCGGCGTCGTGAGCGCACTCGGGCGGCGCCTGCTGCCGGCGGCCGCCGCGCTGGGCGTCCGCGCGCTCGGCGCGACGCTCTCCGTGCGGGCCGAGGGGGTGGACGCGATCCGCCCGCTGTGGCGCACCGGCTGCCCGCTGATCTACGCCGTGTGGCACGGCCGCATCCTCATCGTGCCGTGGCTCAACGCGCGCTTCCGGCGCACCGAGGGCGCCCGCACCGTCCGCGTGCTGGCCAGCCGCTCCCGCGACGGCGACCTCGTGGCCGGATTCGTCCGTCGCTTCGGGATGGACGTCGTCCGCGGCTCGTCGTCGCGGGGAGGACTGGCGGCGCTGCGCGAGCTGGCGCGCACGGTGCACGCCGGGCAGGACGTCGCCGTCGTTCCCGACGGGCCGCGGGGACCGGCGTGTCGCGCGCAGGCGGGGATCGTGAGCCTCGCCGCGACCACGGGCGCGCCGATCGTACCGGTCGGCGTCGCGGCACGGCCCGCCCGCCGGCTCGCGTCCTGGGACCGGTTCCTGGTCCCGGCGCCGTTCGCGCGCTGCGCGATCGTCTTCGGGAC
>DASUPA010000034.1:0-5444 GCA_036276335.1 Candidatus Methylomirabilota bacterium
GCCCCATGAGCACACGCGCGATCGAGGAGCGCCCGGGTTCATCCCGGGCGCGACGAGCGCCGGGGGGGGGGCCATCTCGGGGCCCCCCACGTAATCAGTGCGCGCCGGGCGTGAACGTCGGCGCGGCGACGCCGTCGATGAAGACGTTTACCACCGCCGGCTTGCCGGAGGCGACCGCACGCTCGAGCGCGGGGCCGAGATCCTCGGGGCGCTCGACGTGCTCGCCGTGGCCGCCGAGCGCCTCCGCGATCCGGTCGTAGCGCGTCGGCAGCAGCGTGCACGCGACGGCGCGCGCGGCGCCGTAGTGCTGGAGCTGGAGCTGATGCTCGGCGTTCCAGCGCGCGTCGTTGCCCACGACGGCGACGATCGGAAGCGAGTAGCGCAGCGCCGTGTCCAGCTCGAGCGGATGGAAGCCGAAGGTGCCGTCGCCGAGCGCGGCGATCACCGGACGCTCGCGATGGACGAGCCGCGCCGCGATGGCCATCGGGATCGCGCTGCCGATGGAGCCCGAGGGCCCGTTGATCAGGCGCACGGGCGCCTCCACGCCCGCCTGCACCCACTGGCCGAACTCGCCGCCGTCGACGACGAGCACCGCGCCGCGGTCGACCAGCGGCTGGAGCGCCGCGCAGACGGCGAGCGGGTGCATCGGCGTCTGGCTCGACCGGCGCAGCGCCTCCCAGGCGGGCGGCGTGGCCGCGCGAATGCGCGCGACGTCGTCCACCCAGTCCGTCGACGGCCACGCGCGGCCCCGGGCGGCGCCCGCGAGCTGCTCGACGACGGTCGCGGGATCCGCGACGAGCGCGAGCGTGGCACGCGGGTTCGGCGGCGCCTCCTCCGCCGTGACCTGCACGAACCGGCAGCCGGCGCCGAAGCCCGGCGCGCGGCCGAAGCGCAGCGAGAAGTCGAGCGCCTTGCCGAGCAACAGGACGACGTCGGCCTCGGCGAGGCAGGCATTGGCGCCGTGGAGCCACGGGTCGTTGAGGCCGCGCGGGCTCTCGCTCGGCAGCGCCGGCGCGGCAACGGCCGCCGCGAGCCGCTGCACCGCGGCCCACCGCCGGCCGCGCGCCATGCCGGCCCCGGCGACGACGACGGGACGCTTGGCCTCGGCGAGCAGCCCGAGCACCTGGCTCACGACGGCGTCGCTCGCGGCCGCCGGCGCGGCCGCCTTCGTCCGCGCCGCGCCGGCGCTCGAGACGCTCGCCTCGAGGACGTCGCCGGGCAGGCTGAGATGGACGGGCCCCGGCCGCCCCGACGTCGCGACCTCCAGCGCGCGGGCCATGTCCTCGCCGAGACGCGCGGGGTCCTCGGCGACCCAGGCGGCCTTCGTCACGGGGCGCGCGGCCGCCGCCTGGTCGATCTCCTGGAAGGCGCCGAGGCCGCGCTGCGCGCGGGGACTGGCGCCGCTCAGCAGCACCACCGGCGACTCCTCCATCAGCGCGCCGTAGAGCGCGGACAGCGCGTTGAGATGCCCCGGCCCCGCCGTGACGAGGGCGACTCCCGGGCGGTCGGTCAGGCGCGCGAAGGCGTCCGCCATGTGGACGGCGGACGCCTCGTGACGCGTGTGATAGAGCGCGAGCGGCGTGTCGATCGCCGCGTCGTAGACGGACAGGATCTGGTTGCCCGAGAGCGTGAACAGCTGCTCGACGCCGGCCGCGAGCAGCGCATCGACGAGCCGTCTGGCCCCGGTCGCCATCAGAAGATCGCCAGCGGGTGCGCCGGTGCGCCGGTGGCGCCCACGAGCCGGATCGGTGTGGCGGTGAAGAGGAACTCGTAGCGGCCTTCCTCGGCACAGGTCTTCGCCAGCCGCTCGGGATTCGTGTTGTCGACGAGTGCCAAGCCCAGGAACGGAATGGCCAGGTGCACGCCCATCCCGAAGCCCGCGTAGCCGATCGGCCGCTCGTCCATCATGTCCCAGGAGATGGCGGCGATGTCCTTCTCGCGGAACCACTCGAGGCAGTTGATGTGCAGGCCCGGATGGGGCGACACGCGGGGCACCCAGTCCGGATGCGCGCGCCGGAAGGCCTCGTCGCCGCTCCGCACCACGACCACGTCGCCCGGCTCGATCCGGACGCCGAAGCGCGCGGCCGTCTCGTCCAGCTCCTTCGGCGTGACGGGGTTGCCCACCGTCACGTAGCCCTCCTTGCGGCCGGCGGCGACGTCGAGCAGCACGCCGCGCGTCAGGATGCCGTCCAGCAGCGGATCGATCGGGCACCACGTGGCGCCGGCCGAGGTGAGGCTGCTCGCGAAGGGCCGGCCGTTGTAGAGCTCGCCGTCCCAGGCCACGTGGCACAGCGCGTCGACGTGCGTCACCCAGTAGCCGTGATAGACGAGATCGAAGCGGTCGAGCACGACGTCCGCGCGCTCGCGCTTGGACGGGAACGTCACGTGATACCCGTACTGGAGGTGCGGCTGCGGCACGATGTCGCGGGCCAGCGATACGGTGCGGTTCTTCCGCACGAGCGCGCGCGCGGCCGCGCGGCGGGCGTCCGTGACGAGGTTCACGGTGCCGAGCTGGTCGTCGTGGCCCCAGCGGCCCCAGTTGTTCAGTCGCTTGAAGTACGACTCGACGTCCGCCTGCGAGGGAAGCGTCCGGTCCGCCATGCTGACCTCCTGTGGGATGGCATACTATGCCATGCGCCTGCCGCTTGGCGTGTGCGACGTGCGGTCGTGGCGGCGCGGGGATGCCGCCGCCATCGTGGCGCACGCCAACAACCGTAAGATCTGGCTCAACGTCCGCGACCGGTTCCCGCACCCCTACACCGCCCGCGACGCCCGCGCGTTCCTCGCCTCCGTCGTCGGCGTGCGGCCGGAGACGAGCTTCGCGATCGAGGTCGACGGCGCCGTGGTCGGCGGGATCGCGTTCAGGATCCAGACCGACGTCGAGCGGATCGGCGCCGAGCTGGGCTACTGGCTCGGCGAGCCGTACTGGGGCCGGGGCATCGCGACGGCCGCCGTGCGCGCCGTCACCGAGCACGCGATGACCACCCACGACCTGCGGCGCGTCTTCGCGCTGCCGTTCGCCCCCAACCGCGCCTCCGCGCGCGTGCTGGAGAAGGCCGGCTTCGAGCTGGAAGGCGTCCTGCGCTCCAGCGCGGTCAAGGACGGGCTCGTCCTCGACCAGCTGCTCTATGCGAGAATCCGCGCATGAGCGCCACCACGCACCGGACCATGTGCCCGATGAACTGCCACCCGACGCTCTGCGGGATGCTGGTGGACGTCGAGGACGGCCGCGTGGTCGGCGTGCGCGGCGACCCGGACAATCCGGACAGCCGCGGCTTCCTCTGCATCCGCGGCCAGGCCACGCGCGAGATCCTCGACAACCCGCGGCGGGTGCTCCATCCGCTGCGCCGGTCCCCGCGCAGCGGGACGTGGCGGCGGGCGACCTGGGACGAGGCGCTCGACCTCATCGCCGCCCGCATGCAGGCGGCCGGGCGGGAGGCGGTCGCCACGTGGTCCGGCCACGGCATCTTCGCCAACAACTACGGCACGCGGCTCCATTCCCACCTGCTGCGACGCTTCTCGAATCTCTACGGCTGCCAGTGGTGGAGCCCGGCCATCATCTGCTGGGCGCTCGGCGCCTACGGCCTCGGCCTCACCGGCCTCATCGAGACGAACACCAAGGAGGACATGGGGGCGCACGCCTCGCTCGTCCTGCTCTGGGGCGCGAACCTGGCGAGCCAGCCGAACACCGCGCGGCATCTGGCGGTCGCCCGGCGCCGCGGCGCCGGCATCGTCACCATCGACGTGCGGGAGACCGAGGCGTCCGCGCAGTCCGACGAGACGCTGCTGATCCGTCCCGGCACCGACGCCGCCCTCGCGCTCGCGATGCTGCACGTGCTGGTCACCGAGGACCTCGTCGATCACGCGTTCGTCGGCCGGCACACCGTGGGCTTCGAGCGGCTCGCCGCGCACGTGAGGCCGCACTCGCCGGCCTGGGCGGCCGGGATCACCGGCATCCCCGCCGAGCGCATCGCCGCGCTCGCGCGCCGCTACGGCACGACGCGGCCAGCCATGATCGTCATGGGCGGCTCGTCGATGCACAAGGGCGGCAACGGCTGGCTTGCCGGCCGCGCCATCTCCTGCCTTCCCGCGCTCACCGGCAACGTCGGCATTCCCGGCGGCGGGCTCGGTCCGCGCCACGGCTCCGCCACGCACGGGCAGGCGCTCGCCAGCATCGTGGCCCAGGAGCGCCGCCCACCCGGTCGCGAGGTGCCGCACCAGATGGCGCGCATCGCGGAGGCGCTCGTGGACGGCCAGGTGCGCGTGCTGCTCCTCTTCGGCACCGACATGCTCTCGTCGTTCGCCGACGCGAACCGCGTGGCCGAGGGGCTCGCGCGCCAGGACCTGGTCGCGAGCTACGACCTGTTCCTGAACGACACCGCGCGGCGATTCGCGGACGTCGTGCTGCCGGCCACCTCGTGGCTCGAGGAGCTCGGCTGCAAGTCCACCAACACGCACCTCTACCTGATGCCCCAGGTCCTGGACCCGCCCGGGGAGACGCGGCCGGTGCCGTGGGTGCTCCGTGAGCTCGCGGCGCGTCTCGGCCTCGACGACTTCTTCCCGTGGCGCGACACGGAGGGACTGCTCGACGCGCTGCTCGATGCGCCGGCCAGCCGGCACGCCACGACGGCGCAGCTCCGCGCCGAGGGCGGCATGCGGGCGCTCGACGTCTCGCACGTCGCCCACCCGGATCTCGCGTTCCCGACGCCGTCGGGCAAGCTCGAGCTCTACTCCGAGCGCGCCGCCGCGCTGGGGCTGCCGGCGCTCCCGGTGTTCGAGCCGGTCGCCGCCGACGCGTACCCGCTGATCCTCAGGCAGGGACGCACGCTCACGCACTTCCACGGCTTCTACGACCACGGCCGCGCGCTGCCGACCCTCGCCGCCGCCGATCCCGAGCCCAGCGTGTGGATCTCGCCGGCCGACGCGGCGGCGCGCGGCGTCGTCGACGGCGCGCCCGTGCTCATCGAGAACGCGCGCGGGCAGATGCCGGCGCGGGCCCACGTCACGACCAGGATCCCGGCGGGCACGGTGTGGATGCGCGACGGCTGGGCGGGACTCAACGCGCTGACGTCCGGGGACGCCGTGCTGCCGGACCACGCGGTGGAGGCCCTGGGATTCGCCGCCGGGCAGGCGGCCTTCGACGCCCGCGTCGAGATCTCCCCGGCCTGAGCCGTGCCGCCTACCGCTGGACCGACGGCACCCAGGCCGTCGTCCGGCCGGCGATGGTGTCGTGGCGGATCTTCTCGCCGCGCGAGGTGTAGGCCTTCGCGTTCTTGCCCCAGCGGTCGTGAAAGAGCCAGCGGCGCGGGTAGCGGTCGCTGTCGTTGCGCGCCCGGACGGACACGGTCATCACGCGCCGGAGGGCGCTCCGGAGCCGGCGGATCTCGTCGTCCGTCAGCGTCCCGGCCCGACGGCGGGGGTCGATGCGCGCCTGGTAGAGAACC
>DASUPA010000035.1:0-10112 GCA_036276335.1 Candidatus Methylomirabilota bacterium
ATTCACGAGTATCAGGCCAAGGCGCTGCTGCGGGAGGCCGGCGTGGCGGTGCCGAAGGGCGACGTGGCCGACACGCCGGCGCAGGCCCGGGAGATCGCCCGCCGGCTCGGCGGCAAGGTGGTCGTGAAGGCGCAGATCCACGCGGGGGGCCGCGGGAAGGGCGGCGGCATCAAGCTCGCCGACGACCCGGCGGCCGCCGAGCGGGCGGCCGGCCAGATTCTCGGCATGATGCTGAAGACGCCGCAGACGCCGCCCGAGGGCATCGAGGTCCGCAGGGTGCTCGTCGAGGAAGCCTCCAGCATCGAACGGGAGCTCTATCTCTCGATCACCCTCGATCGCGCGCGCTCGACGCACGTCGTGATGGCGTCGCCGGCGGGCGGTATGGACATCGAGGAGGTGGCCGCGAAGACGCCGGAGCGCATCCTGCGCGAGTGGGCGCACCCGGCGCTCGGCATCGGGGACTTCCAGGCGCGCCGGCTCGCGTTCGGCCTCGGCCTCGCCGGCGACCAGTTCAAGCAGGGTGCGGCGCTCATCCGCAACCTCTTCGCGCTCTACCTCGCCCGCGACTGCTCGCTGGCCGAGATCAACCCGCTGGTGGTCACGCGGGACGGCCGCGTGTTCGCGCTCGACGCGAAGCTCAACTTCGACGACAACGCGCTCTTCCGGCGCAAGGAGATCGTCGAGCTGCGCGACGTCCACGAGGAGGATCCCCTGGACGTGGAGGCGTCGAAGTACGGGCTGAACTACATCAAGCTCGACGGCAACGTCGGCTGCATGGTCAACGGCGCCGGCCTCGCCATGGCCACCATGGACATCGTCAAGCTCGCCGGCGGCGAGCCGGCGAACTTCCTCGACGTCGGCGGCGGCGCCTCGCCCGAGCAGATCGAGAACGCGTTTCGCATCCTCTCCTCGGATCCCGGCGTGAAGGCCGTCTTCATCAACGTCTTCGGAGGCATCCTTCGCGTGGACCGCCTGGCGGAGGGGGTGATCGCCGCCGTCCGGAAGCTCGGCCTCACGCTGCCCGTTGTGCTGCGCGCCGAGGGCACCAACGTCGAGCAGGGCACTAAGATGCTCGCCGATTCGGGCCTCGCGCTCACGATGGCGGCCGACATGGCCGACGGCGCGCGCAAGGCCGTCGCCTTCGCACGCGGTGCGAAGTGAACACGCAGCCGCGCCCATCTCGAACAGGCCACCCACGCTTCATGCGGCACATAGGGCTCCGATAAATGCCCATCCTCGTCGACAAGTCGACCCGCGTGGTGGTGCAGGGGATCACGGGAAAGGAAGGGGCCTTCCACGCCGCGCGGTGCAAGGAATACGGCACGCAGGTCGTGGGCGGCGTCACGCCGGGCAAGGGCGGCACGACCCACGACGGCTTCCCGGTCTGGAACACCGTCGCCGAGGCGGTGGCGAAGGAGAGCGCCGACTGCGCGCTCATCTTCGTGCCCCCGGCCGCGGCCGCCGACGCCATCATGGAAGCGGCGGCGGCCGGTGTCCCGCTCGTGATCTGCATCACGGAAGGCATCCCGGTGGCCGACATGGTGCGCGCGAAGCACTTTCTGTCCGGCACCCGGAGCCGGCTCATCGGCCCGAACTGCCCCGGGGTGATCACGCCCGGGCAGGCGAAGATCGGCATCATGCCGGGCCACATCCACAGGGCGGGCGACGTGGGCGTCCTCTCGCGGAGCGGCACGCTGACCTACGAGGTGGTGGGCCAGCTGAGCGCGCGCGACATCGGCCAGTCGACGTGCGTGGGCATCGGCGGGGATCCCGTGAACGGCACCAGCTTCGTCGACGTGCTCCGGCTGTTCAACGACGATCCGGGGACGCGGGCGATCATGATGATCGGCGAGATCGGCGGCACCGCCGAGGAGGAGGCGGCCGCCTTCATCGCCGCCAGCGTCAGGAAGCCGGTGGTCGGCTTCATCTGCGGGCAGACGGCGCCGCCGGGGCGCCGGATGGGCCACGCGGGCGCCATCATCGCCGGCGGCAAGGGCACCGCGGCCGAGAAGATGAAGGCGTTGCAGGAGGCCGGCGTCACCGTGGTGAAGAGCCCGGCGGACATGGGAGCGACCGTGGCGAAGGTGATCGGACGATGACGCAACGCACGCTGGCCATCATCAAGCCGGACGCGGTCGCCAACGGAGCGGCCGGCCGCATCATCGCCCGCATCGAGGCGGGCGGGTTCAAGATCCTCGCCGCCAAGCTGATCCACATGTCGCTCGACGACGCAGCCGGCTTCTACGCGGTGCACCGCGAGCGGCCGTTCTTCAAGAGCCTCTGCACCTTCATGACGCAGGGGCCCTGCATTCCGATGGTGCTGGAGGCCGACGGCGCCATCCAGCGGTGGCGCGACCTGATGGGCGCCACCGATCCCGCCAAGGCCGCCGCCGGCACCATCCGGAAGGAGTTCGCCTCGTCGATCGAGGCGAACGCGGTGCACGGCTCGGATGGTCCGGAGACGGCCGCGACGGAGATCGCCTACTTCTTCAGCGCGCTCGAGATCCACTCGCGCTGATCAGTTCCTGACCTGGATCGTCACCGGGGCGGAGGTGCCCGTCCGCGCCTGCGAATCCGTGCCCCTGACCGTGAGGACGTGGCTGCCGTTGGACACGGCGCGGGTATTCCACGCCACGGAGACCGGCCCCCGGCTGTTCGTGACCGTCCGGCCTCGCTCCGTGCCGTCGACGAACAGGATGAAGGTGTTGCTGGCGCTGCTGGTGGATCCCTCCATCCACACGGTCGTCCACCCGGTGCCGGTGACGGTGGCATTGCTCCTGGGCGCGGTGATCGAGACGCTCACGCTTCCGCTTCCCGGCGACGACGTGGGCGGCGAGGGCGCCGGCGGCGACGGAGCCGGCCCGGGCTGCGACGTGGAGATGCGGCGGCCGACCGCCAGGAACGTGCCGGGGTTGTGCCCGCTGCCGACCTCCGCTTCCAGGTAGAAGCCCTGCATCCCCTGGCCGACGACGGGTCCCACGAAGACGCCGATGCCGAATTCGCCGGTCCACGCCTCGAACTGGTCGTCCCCGAGGCTCCTCAGGAACCACAGGTGCTCCAGCGTCGTGGCATCGCGCATCTTGAAGCCCCACTCCGGCGGGTCGGTCAGATCGCGTCCGACGACCTCCACCAGCCGTGTCCCGCTCGTGAGGTCGACACGCAGGCCCTTGTCCATCTGGGCCCACTCCATGTTGTACCGCCCGACCGGTGAAAGATTCTGCGTGAGGGCGGGCACGGCGCTCAGGACGACGAGGGCAAACGCGAGGGCGGCGGCGAATGTTTTCATAGTCGTTCCTTTCTGCGGCGAGCGAACGTCCACGGGCACCTCCCACGGCGGGGCGGTCGCGTGGCGGCCAGCCCGCCGGCCGTCCGGAGCAAAGGGCGGCTGAGCCAATGCAGGCGCAGTGCCACCGACCTCGCCGGAAGGGCGCCGCTAGAAGAGCTCGCTCGGGCCCGGGTAAGTGACCCGGCCGCCCACGACGTGCGCAAACTCGTGCAGGCGATGCGGCTCGGCGCGGTGGAGCGTCAGGATGTGGCGGACCACGTGCCCGCGCGCCACGAGCGCGTCGGCGAGGAGCGAGCGGTGACAGCGCCACCAGAGCGCCTCCGCGACATGATCGCGACGCGATGGTCGCGGGCGAGGGCGAGGAGCCGCTCGAGCTCCGCGCCGAACGCCTCGGTCTGCATGTGATCGGCGTAGGCGCGGAACGACGCGTTCCGCCAGGCGCGGTTGAGGGAGTCGGGGCGCCCGCGGCGCAACCCGCCGAGGCCGGGCAGGTGCACGTAGCCGAGCCCTGCGGCGGCAAGCGCCGCCGCCAGCGGCTCGGCGTTGAAGTGCGGGTGCCGGCCCGAGCGCGGGATCGTCCGGACGTCGGCGACGTGATCGACGCCGTGGGCGCGAACCAGCGCCACGAGCTCCGCCAGCGTCCGCGTCGAGTGCCCCAGCGTCCACACGGCCTCAGCGTACCGCCGGCCCGCGGCGGCCAGGCGCCGGTTTTCCTGTAGAATTCCGGCGGTGCAGAGCCTACCCGAGCCCTTCAACGCGGCGACCTTCTTCGTGGACCGCCACCGGGACGAAGGCCGTGGCGCGCGCCGGGCCTTCCGGTTCGCCGGGCGCTCGGTCACCTACGCGGAGCTCGCCGAATCGGTCGACCGCTGCGGCAACGCGCTGGCCGCCCTCGGGGTGGAGATCGAGCAGCGCGTGCTCATCGTCCTGAACGACACGCCGGCGTTCGCGGCGGCGTTCTGGGGGACGGCCAAGCTCGGCGCGGTGGCGGTGCCCGTGAGCCCGTCGATGACGGCGGCGGAGTACGAGTTCCTGCTCCACGACAGCCGGGCACGGGTGGCCATCGTGGAGGCGGCGGTCGCCCCGCGCGTGCTGGCCGTCCGCGCGCGCTGTCCGTGGCTGCGCGCGGTCGTCGCCGTCGGCTCCGCGCCGCCGGCCGGTGCGCTCTCCTTCGACGACCTGCTGGCCGCGGCGAAGCCGTCGCTCGAGGCGGCGCCGACGTTCCGCGAGGACATCGTGTACTGGGGCTACACCTCGGGCTCCACGGGCATGCCGAAGGCGGCCGTCCACTCGCACAAGGACTTCGTGGCGGCCGCCGACCTCGTGGGCGTGGGCGTCTTCGGGCTCGGCCCGGACGACCTGGTCTTCTCGGCGTCGAAGCTCTTCTTCGCCTTCGGGCTCGGCAACAGCCTGTACTTCCCGGCGCGCGTGGGCGCGGCCTCCGTGCTGGTGCCGGAGCGGATCGACGCCGAGCGCGCGTTCCAGGTCATCGCCGAGGAGCGGCCGAGCGTCTTCTTCACCGTGCCGACCCTCTACGCGCGGATGCTCGCCGTCGACGACGCCGAGCACCGCTGGGATCTCTCCTCGCTCCGGTACTGCGTCTCGTCCGGCGAGGCGCTGCCGCCGGCGATCTTCGACGCGTGGGCCGAGCGGTTCGGCCTGGAGCTGGTCGAGGTCGTCGGCTCGACGGAGGCGCTCCACGACTTCATCGCGAACCGGCCGGGCGAGGCGCGCCGGGGCGCCGCGGGACGGCTGGTGCCCGGCTTCGAGGCGCGGCTGGTGGACGACGCCGGCGCGCCGGTGCCCGACGACACGGTCGGCCACCTCCTCGTCAAGGGCGAGCCGACGGCCCCGTACTACTGGAACCGGCTCGACCGGACGCGCGCCACCATGCAGGGCGAATGGCTCCGCACCGGCGACATGTTCTCGCGCGACGCCGACGGGTTCTTTCACTTCGCCGGGCGCTCCGACGACATGCTCAAGGTGGCCGGCGTGTGGGTATCGCCGTCGGAGATCGAGGCGCTGCTCGTGGCGCATCCGGCCGTGCTGGAGGCGGGCGTGATCGGCCGTGCCGACGGCCACGGCCTGACCCGTCCGCACGCCTTCGTCGTGCTCAAGGAGGGCTGGGCCGCGTCCGACGAGCTGGCCACGGCGCTCATCGAGCTGGTCCGCGCGCACGGCGGGCACCGGACGCCGGCGTCGGTGACGTTCGTGGACGACCTTCCGAAGACGGCGACCGGCAAGGTGCAGCGCTTCCGCCTGCGGGGCGCCTAGCGTGCGCGTCGTCGTCGACGGGGTGACGAAGACCTATGCCGACCGGGACGGCCAGCCGGTGCGCGCGCTCGACGGCATCGATCTCGTCGTGGAGTCCGAGGAGTTCGTCGCCGTGCTGGGCCCCTCGGGCTGCGGCAAGTCCACGCTGCTGAGCCTCATCGCCGGCCTCCTGGCGCCGACGGGCGGCGCCATCTGGCTGGAGGGCGACGTCGCCCGCGGCCGCACGCCGACCGCGATGGTCTTCCAGGAGTTCGCGCTGTTTCCGTGGCGCACGGTGCAGACGAACGTCGAGTTCGGCCTCGAGGAGGCGGGGGTGCCGGCCGCCGAGCGCGCGCGGCGCGCGGCGCGCTGCATCGCGCTCACGGGCCTCGACGGGTTCGAGACGCGGTATCCGCACCAGCTCTCGGGCGGCATGCGGCAGCGGGTCGGGATCGCGCGTGCGCTCGCCGTGGAGCCCGCCGTGCTGCTCATGGACGAGCCGTTCTCCGCGCTCGACGCGCAGACGCGGCAGCTCATGCAGGAGGAGCTGCTCGGGATCTGGGAGCGCACGCGCCAGACGATCGTCTACGTCACCCACAACATCCACGAGGCGGTGTACATGGCCGATCGCGTGGTCGTGCTCTCGCGCCGGCCGGGCCGCGTGCTCGCCGAGGTGAAGATCGAGCTCGAGCGGCCGCGCGCCGAGCGCATGATGGGCGAGGCCGCCTTCCTGACGGCCGTCGAGCGCATCTGGTCGCTGATCCGCGACCAGGCCGCCGAGGTGCTCCGCGAATGACGCGCATCCCCGTCGCGCATCGCGCGGCCTTCCTCGCGCGCCGCGAGCACCGGGCGCTGCGCGTGGCGGCCCTGCTGGGGCTGCTGGCGGCGTGGGAGGCCGTCGCGCGAATCGGCTGGGTCCCGGTCCTCTTCCTGCCGTCGCCGCTCGGCGTCCTCGGCGAGGGCTGGGACATGCTGCGCTCGGGCGAGCTCGCCGGGCACGTCGCCGCGTCGCTGTGGCGGCTGCTGGTCGGCTTCGCCGTCGGCGCCGCGCTCGGCGTCGGCGTCGGCATCGCCGTCGGCTTCTTCGCGGTGGGCGAGGCCGTCGGCACGCCCCTCATCGCCGCCACGTTTCCGATCCCGAAGATCGCGCTGCTGCCGCTGCTCATCCTCTGGCTCGGGCTCGGCGAGCCGTCGAAGGTGGCCGTCATCGCCCTCGGCGTCTTCTTCCCGATGGCGATCAACACCTTTACCGGCGTGCGCCAGGCGGATCCGCTCCTCGTGCGGGCGGCCGTCGCCTTCGGCGCCCGGCGCTGGTCGGTCATCCGCAAGGTCGTGCTGCCGTCCGCCCTGCCCATGATCTTCGCCGGCCTGCGCCTCGGCGCGGGGACCGCGCTCCTGCTGCTGGTGGCGGCGGAGATGATCGCGGTGGAGTCGGGCATCGGCTTCCTGGTCCTGCACGCCGGCAATCTGATGCAGACGACGAAGCTCATGGTGGGCATCGTGGTGCTCTCGCTGCTGGGAGTGCTCTCGCACTGGGGCCTCGGGCGCCTGGAGCGGCTGGCGCTCCCGTGGCGCGCGGGCTGACGGTGCCGCCGATCGAGCGGCGCGGCCGCTCACGAAGGGAGACTGCTCCATGATTCGACGTGTCGTCGTGGCCGCGATGGCCGCCGTGCTCCTGGGAATGCTGCCGGTCGCCGCCCAGGACCGGCCGCGGGTGGGTGTCCTGAAGCTGACGTCGTCGGCGCCGATCTTCCTCGGGGTGGAGAAGGGATTCTTCAAGGAGTTCGGGGTCGAGCCGGAGCTCGTCTTCTTCCAGGCGGCGGCGCCCATCGCGACGGCGCTGGCCGCCGGCCAGATCGACGTGGGCGCGACCGGGCTCACCGCCGCCACCTACAACATCGTGCTCGGCGGCGAGAAGCTGTGGATCGTGGCCGACAAGGGCCGCGAGTGGCCGGACCATCGGCTCACCGCCATCGTCGTGCGCACGGACCTGCACGACGCCGGCGTGCGGACGGTGGCGGACCTCAAGGGGCGCCGCATCGCCGTCACCCAGCTCGGCTCGACGTTCCACTACCAGCTCGGCAACATCCTCGAGAAGGAGGGCATGAGCCTCGAGGACGTGACGATCGTGCCGCTGCAGGCGATGGCGGCGGCCCTCGAGGCGCTGAAGGGACGGCAGGTGGACGCGCTCGTGCTCCCGCAGCCGTTTCCGGGCCGCGCGGAGGCCGGCGGCTTCGGGCGGGTCATCGCGTGGGGCGGCGACCTCTTTCCCTGGCAGATCGCGACCGTCTTCTACTCGAAGACGTTCGCGGCCGACCGGCGGCGGGCGGTGAGCTTCATGAAGGGCTACGTGAAGGCGTCGCGCTACTACCACGACGCCGTGCTGGCCGGCGCCCGGGGCCGCGCGTACGACGAGGTCGTGGCCGTCACCGCGCGCTACACGGGGGCGCCGGCGGCGGTCATCACGCTCGGGTTCCCCTATCAGGACCGCAACGGCCGGCTCTGGGTGGAGGACATCGGGCGCCAGATGGGGTGGTGGCAGCGCCACGGCTTCATCAAGACCACTATCCCGCTCAAGGACATCGTCGACACGTCGTTCGTCGAGGCGGCCGTGAAGGCGATCGGCGATTGAGGGTATGATCGGCGTCGTGACCGGTCGACGCGCGTGAAGATCAAGAAGCTGCTCATCGCCAACCGCGGAGAGATCGCCGTGCGCGTCATCCGCGCCTGCCGCGAGCAGGGCATCGCCACCGTCGCCGTCTTCTCGGAGCCGGACCGCGAGGGCCTGCACGTGCAGATGGCCGACGAGGCGTACCCGATCGGGCCGGCGCCGGCGCTCGAGAGCTACCTCGTCATCGACCGCCTCCTCGAGGTGGCGCGCGCGGCCGGCGCCGACGCGGTGCACCCGGGGTACGGCTTCCTCTCCGAGAACGCCGCCTTCGCGGAAGCGTGCGCGGGCGCGGGCCTTACCTTCGTCGGGCCCCCGGCGGCGGCCATCCGCGCCATGGGCAGCAAGACGGCGGCGCGCCGGATCGCGCGCGACGTCGGCGTGCCGATGGTGCCCGGGACGCTCGACGCCGTCACCGGCGACGAGGCCGCGCGCGCGACCGCGCGGGAGATCGGCTATCCCGTCATGCTGAAGGCCGCCCTCGGCGGGGGCGGCAAGGGGATGCGGCTCGTCCGTCGCGAGGAGGACCTTCCGGAGGCGCTGCGCGCCGCCCGCGCCGAGGCGAGCGCCGCCTTCGGCGACGGGGCCGTCTATCTCGAGCGCGCGGTCGTGGAGCCGCGGCACATCGAGATCCAGGTGCTCGCCGACGCGCACGGCCACATCGTCCACCTCGGCGAGCGGGAGTGCTCGATCCAGCGGCGTCACCAGAAGCTCGTGGAGGAGTGTCCCTCGCCGTTCGTGGACGCCGCCATGCGCGAGCGCATGGGCCTGGCGGCCTGTCGCGTGGCGCGGGCGGCCGGCTACGTCAACGCGGGCACCGTCGAGTTCCTCGTGGACGCCGAGCGCAACTTCTACTTCCTGGAGATGAACACGCGTCTGCAGGTGGAGCATCCGGTGACCGAGATGGTCACGGGCCTCGACCTGGTCGCCGAGCAGCTGCGGATCGCGGCCGGCGCGCCGCTCGCCCACCGGCAGTCCGACGTGACGTGGCGCGGGTGGTCGATCGAGTGCCGCATCAACGCGGAGGATCCGTTCGCGGGCTGGTTGCCGTCGCCGGGAACCATCACCGGACTGCGGGCGCCCAGCGGGCCGTGGGTGCGCGACGACGGCGGCGTCTACGAGGGGGCCACCATCTCGCGCTTCTACGACACGCTCATCAGCAAGCTCATCGTCTGGGGCGCCGACCGCGCCGCCGCCTGCGAGCGCATGGCGCGCGCGCTCGCCGAGTACAAGCTCGTCGGCGTGCGGACCACGATCCCGATCCTCGAGCGGATCGTGGCGCACCCCGACTTCCGCGCCGGCCGGCTGTCGACCGCGTTCCTCGACCGCCTGCTGGCCGGCGTCCAGCCCAACGAGGCGCGCCACCGGGACGTCGCGGTCGTCGCGGCCGTCCTCGCCGAGTACGAGCGCGGCCGCGCGGCGGCGGTGACGCCCGCGGCGGCGGCGACGGACGCGACGGCGTGGCGCCGTCCCCCCGCGAGCTGGACCGGCCGATGAAGTACGTCGCCACCGTGAGCGACGAGAGCCGCGCGGTCGAGGTCTCGGGCCGCGACGGCCGGTACCGCGTGACGCTCGGGGACCAGGTGTGGGAGGTCGACGCGCGGCTGACCGCGCAGGGCATCTACTCGCTGCTGGTCGATGGCGTCTCCTACGTTGCCGACGTGGTCGACCGGGACGGCGCCTGCGTGGTGGACGTGCGCGGCGAGTCGTACGAGATTATCGTGGAGGAGCAGACGCGCCACATCATCCGCACGCGCGGCGGCGCGGCCGGCGGCGCGCGAGGCCGGACCCTGACCGCGCCGCTTCCGGGCAAGATCACCCGCGTCGCGGTGCGGGCCGGCGACGCGGTGCAGGCCGGCGACACGCTGGTCGTGATCGAGGCCATGAAGATGGAGAACGAGTTCA
>DASUPA010000036.1:0-9533 GCA_036276335.1 Candidatus Methylomirabilota bacterium
CCCGCGCAGGATCTCCCGCTTCGGCGGGACGACCTTGCGCAGGTCCTTCATCACGAACGCGTACTCTCCAGCCACCTCAGGCAGCTCCTTCGCCGAGCAGGCGTCGGTGCTCGGGCATCATGCAGCGGTCCTGGACCACGCGGATGCCGGCGCCGGCCAGCTCCGCGGCGGCGCCGTCGTGGCGGATGCCGAGCTGGAACCAGACGACGGCGGGCTTCCACGGCAGCTGCAGGATCTCCCGCGCGTGTCCCGGCAGGAACTCCGGGCGGCGGAACACCTCGATCACGTCCACGGGGCCTGGCAGGTCCGCCAGCGTCGCCACCACCGGCTCGCCGAGGATCCGCTCGCCGCTCCGTGTCGGGTTCACGGGCAGCACGCGATAGCCGCGCGCCTTGAGGTACGCCGGTACGTAGTACGCGGGCTCGCCCGCCTCGCCCTTCGCTCCCAGCACGGCCACCGTGCGGGCCTCGCGGAAGATCCGCGTGAGCCCCGCGTCGTCCTGTACGAGCCGTGCGCGCCAGTCCATCGACCAGCTACGATCTCACGGGCGCTCGAGCACCGCAATCAGTTCACGGCCGAACTGCTCGGCGCGCCAGCGGCGGACGCCGTCGAGCGCGACGAGCGCCTCCACCGAGCGCGGCGCGGCCTCGGCGATCACCGAGATCAGGCGGTTGGGCAGGAGCAGGCCGGGCTCGAGCCCGATCCGCTCGGTGGCCGCCGACCGCCACTTGCGCAGCGCCTCGACGCGGCGACTCACCGCCCCCGGGATGGCGGGTCGCGGGCGGCGCGGCCACTGCGGCAGCGCGGCCTCGTCCATGGCCTGCGCGCGCTGGATGGCCGCGAGTAGCGCCCCGCCCCAGCGGCCCATCACGCGCGGCGTGACGCCGCGGACGGTCGCCAGCGCCTCGCGGTCCGCCGGCAGCGCCCGCGCCAGCTCGAGCAGGATCTCCTCGGACAGGATCTTGAACGGCGGCCGGTCGGCGGCCCGCGCCAGCGACTCGCGCAGCTCGTAGAGCTCGCGCAGCGCGGCCAGGCTGCGCGCCGTCAGCTCGCGCGCGCCCTTGACGTACATCCAGGCATCGGGATCCGGCGCGCGCTCCGGCACGACCTGGGCCGCCAGCGCCTCGCACTCCTCCTCCACCCAGGCGAGCCGCCCGATCGCGCGCAGCTCCTCCGTCAGCCGCGCCTTCAGCGCGAACAGGTGGCGGACGTCGGCGGCCGCGTAGTCGATCTGCGCGGGGGACAGCGGCCGCGCGGACCAGTCGTCGCGCTGGCGCGACGGCGGCAGCGTGACGCCCAGCCAGGTCTCGAGCAGCGTGTCGAGGCCGAGCGCCTTGCCGCCGAGGAAGCGCGCGGCGATGGCCGTGTCGAAGATGGAGTTGAAGGCGAAGCCGAAGCGGCGCTTGAGATGGGACAGGTCGTTGTCGGCGGCGTGCAGGACCAGCAGCGGACGCGACTCGGCGAAGACCGGCGCCAGCGGCGTCAGATCGGCGATGGCGAGCGGGTCGACCAGCCAGACGCGGCCGTCGACGCTGGCCAGCTGCAGCAGCGCCAGGCGCTCCGGATAGTGATGGAGGCTGTCGCCCTCGGTGTCGAGCGCGACTTCCGGCTCCGCGGCAAGCGCCTGCGCGGCGCTCGTGAGCGCCGCGGCGTCTCCGACCCAGACGGCGTCGATCAGCGCGCCCGGCTGGTGACCGCGCGCTCCAGCCGCTCGGCGCGCCGCCGCAGCGGCTCGAGCGCCTCGTCGTGCGTGATCACGTAGAGCTCGCTGGCGCGCACGGCCGCCAGCACCATGTCGGCGACCGTCTCGGGCGCCAGGTAGCGGCCGATCAGCTCGACCGGCTCGCCGCCCCCCGCGCGCTCGTTGCGCAGCGCCGCGGGGCGGTTGCGCTCGGACTGGCGGATGCGCGTCTCCACCCCCATCGGGCAGAGGACGGAGACGCCGATCCGATAGGGCTTGAGGTCCTTGGCCAGCGTCTCCGAGAGGCCGACGACGGCGTACTTGGAGGTGTTGTAGACGCCGAGGCCCTTGCTGGCGACGAGCCCCGCCATGGAGGCGGTATTGACGACGTGGCCGGGCTCGCCGCGCGCGATCATCCGGGGCACGAACGCCTCCACGCCGTGGATCACGCCCCAGAGGTTCACGCCGAGCACCCACTGCCAGTCGCGATGCGTCGCCGACTCGAGGCCGCCCCCGGCGCCCACGCCGGCGTTGTTGCACAGGACGTGGACGGCGCCGAAGGTCTCGAACGCGCGGGCGGCGAGCGCCTCCACCTGCCCGAGCTCGCTGACGTCGGTGCGCAGGGCGAGCGCCTTCACGCCGAGCCCGCGCGCCTCCGCCGCGACCGCCTCCATCCCGGCCGCGTCGAGGTCCGCGACCACCACGTTGGCGCCCTCGCGGGCGAACCGGAGCGCGAGCGCTCGGCCGATACCACTGGCGCCGCCCGTCACCACCGACGTCTTGCCGCGCAGGTCCACGTGCTCCAACGTAGCCGGGCTCGCGTCGCCGGTCAATGCGGCGATGGGCGGCCGCGTTGCGCGCCGGTGACCCCACGGCGAAGTCGAAGCCCCGGGAGGCCCTACCCCGCGGACGCCAGCTCCACGCGCCCCAGCCAGGTCGGCCGCCAGCCGGTCCGCTGCACCGTGGCCAGCACGCGCTGCGGGTGGCCCCAGTCGCTCCACTCCACGCCCTTGACGCGAACGGTCACCAGCCAGTCGGCAGCGGGCACCAGGACACGCTCGGAGAAGCCTGTCGGCGCGGCGGCCAGGCGCGCGTAGACCTCCTCGGCGACACGCGCCTCGGCGTCCGTCCCGATCGCCCGCCGGAGGGGCTCGAGCGCCGTCAGCAGCTCGGGGGCGCTGCGCTCGGTGAGCGCCAGGAAGGCGTCCACCCAGCCGACCATCACGAAGCTGTTCCAGAGGGCGCCGCGCTCGAAGAGCCGCTCCGCCAGCCGGATCGACGGCTTCTCCCAGAACCGCCGGATCGGGAACGCGGGCTCGCCCGGCAGCGCCAGCGGCGTCGCCGCCGCCTCGATCCAGCCGTACTCGGTCTCCGGGCTCACGGCCTCGACCCCCAGGAGGGCGACGAGGTCGGGTCGCCGCCGGATCACCTCCACCGCGTGCACGACGGCGCCGACGAACACGCTGTCGTCGGACACGTAGTGGTCGGAGGGAAACACGGCGACCGGCACGTTCCCCGCCAGCTCGCGGATGCGCAGCAGCGGATAGACGACGCCCGGCGCCGTCCCGGCGTTGGCCGGCTGGACCACGAGGCGATCGGGCGCGAGCTCGCGCACCAGCGGCGCGTAGTACGGCTCGTGGGAGCGGCTCACGACCACGACCTGATGGTCCAGACGCGTGAGGAGATCGGCCCGCCGCCGGGTGCGGTCCAGCAGCGTCTCGCCGTCGAAGATCGGACAGAACTGCTTGGGCCGCGGGTCTCCGGCGATCTGCCGGGTCAACGGCCGGAGGCGCCGTCCATCGCCACCGGCCAGCAGCAACGCCCACGGGGGCGTCGGAATGATGCGCATGTGCCCCTCCCGGATTTCATGAAATTGCCGCGTGCCGACGGAGCAATAGCGGTGCCGACCGACGAATCGCGAGAGGTGCACGATTGCCGGACGCGCCGGACGCCCTTGGGAAGCTTTGTTCTCAGACTGGATGGAAAACAGTACCGCGGATCAGCGGGGCATGAGGATGGATCAGCGGGGCATCAGGACGGCGCGGTTGCGGGCGGCGTCGAACGTCACCGTGAACGCGTCCAGGACGTCGCGTCCGAGCAAGCCATCGAGCCCCTGGCCCGGCACGGTATGCGCGATCACCGCGAGCGGTCCGACCTGCGTGCCGGCGACGTCGAGGCGCTGGACGTGGACGAGGTACGCCGGCGACGAGCCCGTCACGCCGGTGATGTGCACGGCCGCCCCGCGCAGGATATCGATGCCGGCACGCGCCAGTGCCACCGGCGAGATCACCGTGCGGTCGGCGCCCGTGTCGAGGAGCAGCCGCAGCGCGACGCCGTTCAGGAAGGCCTCGACGATGACCGGCGTGCCGGCGCCGAACGGCACGACCGCGTTCGGGGATGCCGACACCGCGGGCTGCGGCGCCCGCGCCGTCGGATGCTCCAGCGCCTGGGCGGAGTCGCGATGCTCCTCGGGGATCGCCTCCCGCTCGCTGGTGTAGTGCACGACCCCGGCCGCGTCGACCCAGCGGTAGAGCGCGGCGGCGGCCGGCGGCGCCGTCGCGGCCACGAGCGCGACCGCGAGCAGCGCGCCCTTCAGACGACGGCCTTCTTGGCCCGGAGACCCTCGATCTCCGGCGCGCTGTAGCCGTACTCGGCGAGCACCTCGTCCGTGTGCTCGCCGCGCATCGGCGCGTGGCGCCGGACGCCGGGCTGCATGCCCGAGAACGAGATCGGCATGCCGACGATGGGGATCTCGCCGAGCTTCGGGTGCTGCACGCGCCGGATGGTCGGCCGGGTGGCCGTCTGCGGATCGTTGATGACCTGGTCGACCGTGTTCACCGGGGTCGCCGGCACCCCGGCGTCGTCGAGAAGCTTCAGCAGCGCCTCGCGGTCGTGCCGCGCGATGGCGTCGCCCACGCGCTGCTCCAGCTCCGCGCGGTGCTTGACCCGCTCGATGTTCGTCGCGAAGCGCGGATCCTCCGCCATGTCCGCGAGGTCGAGCGCCCCGGCGAGGCGCTTCCACAGCCGGTCGTTGGCGCCGGCGATGAACACCCACTGGTCGTCCCCGCAGCGGAAGTTGCGGTACGGCGAGAGCGACGGGTGGGCCGAGCCAAGCGGCCGGGGCACGATGCCGGCCAGGAGGTAGCCCTCGGCCTGGAAGTTCAGCAGGCCGAGCGCCGTCTCCAGCAGCGAGCCGTCGACGCGCTGGCCGCGGCCCGTCCGGTCGCGCAGCCGGAGCGCGTTCACGACGCCGAACGCGCACAGGATACCGGTCGTGAGGTCGAGGAACGACACGCCGCAGCGCACCGGCGCCCCGCCGGGCTCGCCGGTGATCGACATGATGCCGGAGAACGCCTGCATGAGCGCCTCGTAGCCGGCGCTCTCGGCGCGGGGCCCTGTGCGTCCGAACGCCGAGACCGAGCAGTACACGAGACGCGGGTTCTCCGCGGCAAGCGTCTCGTAACCCAGCCCGAACTCCTCCATGGTCCCCGTCCGGAAGTTCTCGATCAGGACGTCGGCGCGGGCGGCGAGCCGCCGCACCACCGCCACGCCCTCCGGCGTCTTGAGATTCACCGAGATGCCGCGCTTGTTGCGATTGTTGACGAGGTAGCCCGCGGACTCGCCGTCCTTGTGCGGAGGCCACGTGCGCGACTCGTCGCCGACGGCGGGGTCCTCCACCTTGATGACGTCGGCGCCCATGTCGCCGAGCAGCGCGCCGCAGTAGGGACCGGCCAGCACGCGGGAGAGATCGACGACCCGGATACCGTCGAGGGCGAGCAGAGCAGGAGAGGGCGTCATGGGCGCATACTATACCTGCTCCGCGCCGGCCCCGCTGCGGCCGACACGCCCGGTGGCGACGCGCGTCACGCGGGCGTGAGCAGGCTCGTCCCGCTGAGGCCCGGCAGCGGCGGGCAGCCGAGCAGCTCCACGATCGCCGGAACGACGTCGAACGACGAGCGAACGCCCCGATCGCCCGGCGCAAGCCCCGGCGCAGCGACGTAGGCGACGCCGTGGCGGCCGGTGTGGCCGCCCGTCCGTCGCAGCGGGACCGGGCCGATCAGCCCCAGCCGCGGATGCTCCAGCGCCGTCGCCACACCGCGCCAGATCACCAGCAGGTCCGACTCCGAGTTGCTCAGCGCGAGCGGGTCCCGTGTCGCTGCGCGCTCGATCGACTCGACGGCCGGCTCGCCGGTGAGCGGGTTGCGACATTCGCCGAGCAGCGCCTCGAGGCTCCGGCACGTCTCCTCGTATCGCGACGGGTCCACCATCCCGTCCCGCTCGCGTCCTCGGAGATTGAGGCGGATGCGCCCGTCGTAGTACGACGGGAGCGCGAACGCGGGCATCTGCGGCCAGTACGGACCGTACCGTCGGGCGGGCTGCCAGTGCAGGTCCCTGATCGGCGTCGGTGCCGCGGCCGCGCGCCACTCGGCGACCCCGACCCGGACTCCCTTGACCGCCGCGGTGAGCAGCGGCTGCTTCTTCGCGAAGGCTCGCAGGCCTCCGTACAGCCCTCCCCGGCTCGGTGTCGCGGCCGGCAGCCAGGTCCCGCTCGCCGCGCCCCAGCTGTCGTCCTCGTCGAGAACTGGCAGCGCGTCCGGGGCGCTCGTCCACGCCGGCGGCACGGTCAGGAGCGGTCGACCGAACGCGTGGCGGTAGAGCAACTCGGGCAGGAGCACCATGGATTGCACGTCCGAGTGGTTCGCCCCCATCCCGCCCATGGTGAACGCGACGACGGCCGCGTCCCCGGCGCAGTGGACCAGCTCGCCGACCATCCGGTCCAGCGCGCGGTGCACCGCGATGAGCCCCTGCGACGCCTCCGGCGCCGAGGGGTGCTTGTACAGGGGATGGTCGGGGTCGACACCGTGCCACAGTCCCTCGATGGCGCCGTGCACCTCGCCCTCCACGGCGATGAAGAGGTCCCAGTCGGCGAGCCGCTCGGTGGCGAGCCAGCGGGCGGCGCGCGCGCGGGCCGCCAGCGCCCCGCTCAGCACCTCACCCATCTCGCGCGACCGACGCGGCGAGGGCCACGGCGTCCCGTACGTCCAGTGGGAGGGGTAGTCGCCGAAGCGTCGCCGGAGCTCAGAAAGGACCTGCCGTGGGCGGCCCGCGGTCACCGCGCCGGGATCGTGCGCGCCCCAGGCGACGATGCCGCGCGTTCCGGGAGCCAGGCGCAGATCGACGTACGGCGTGTCGAAGACGACCACGCGGCGCTCGAGCGCCGTCCACCACGGCGTGAAGCGGGCACCCTCCTGCCAGGCGCGGTACGTCGCGGGATCGAACTCGACGGCGGCCCAGCGCCGCGCCGACTCCGGCGAGCGCCCGGAGGCCACGTGCTCCCAGGCCAGGCCGGTGCGCTGCGCCGGCCCGTGGTCGAGCAGAAAGCGGGCGGCGCGACCGCGCAGCGCGGCGAGCGCCGGCATCTCGCCCGCCGCCATGAGCCGCTCGGCGAGCGTCACTTCCAGGCCGTCGAGGCCGATGGCGAGAACGCGCTGACTGGGCATCTCCACCTCCGGATAGGTCATAGAGTCTATCGCGCACGGCGGTCGGCGTGTGGCACTCTCGGCTGAAGCCGGGACGCCGCCGATGACGCACCACCCGCACGTCTCCATCGTCGTCTGCACCTACAACAAGGCGGCGTCACTACGCGTGACGCTGGCGTCGCTCGCCGCGCAGGTCACGCCGCCGGACCTCGTCTGGGAGCTGCTGGTCGTCGACAACAACTCCACCGATGCGACGCCGGGCGTCGTCGAGGAATTCGCGTCGAGCGCCCGCGTTCCCGTCCGAGCGGTCTTCGTCCCGGACCAGGGCCTGAGTCATGCGCGGAACGCCGGGCTGACCCATAGCCGCGGCGAGGTCATCGGGTTCACCGACGACGACGTCCACCCCGCCTCCGACTGGGTGGCGCGAATCGCAGCCGGAATGAGCAAGACCGGAGCCGACATCGTCGGGGGACGCATCCTCCCGGCGTGGCACGAGCCCCCGCCCGCCTGGCTTGAGCAGCGCGTGTTTCACGGCCTGCTGAGCCTGATGGACTACACGACGCCCGCCGACGTGCTGAACGCCCACCGCGCTCCGTGCGTCTGGGGCTCCAACATGGCGTTCCGGCGGGAGGTCTTCGACAAGGTCGGGCTGTTCGACCCTCGACGGGGCATCCAGGGTACTCGCCGCTATGGTGGTGAGGAGACGGAGCTGGTCGGCCGCGCGCTGGCGGCCGGATGCCGCGCGGTCTACGACCCGGAGCTGGTCGTCTGGCATCGTATCGGGCCGGAGCGGATGCGCATACGCTACCTGTCTCACGTCGCCTTTCGGCGCGCTGAGGGCGAAGTGCGCGTGCAGCCGGTCGGCACACGCCCTTCGCTGCTTGGCGTACCGCTCGGCATGTACCGAACGACAGTCCGACACGTCGGGCGGTGGTTCACCGCGGTGGTCTTGCGACGGCCCGACACCATCCAGCGGTGGCTGGACTGCTGCCGAGCCGCGGGTGCCATCTGGGGGGCCTGCCGACGCCATGTGGAGAAGGCTCCTCCGGTTCGGTCCAGTGCCTGAGTCCGCTGCGCTACTATGGTGGAGATGAGCCGTCTGGCGCGCGCGCTCGCCGATCGCATCCTGGTCCTCGACGGAGCGATGGGCACCATGATCCAGGCCGCCGGCCTGACCGCGGCCGACTTCGGCGGGGACCGCTACGACGGGTGCAACGAGCACCTGAGCCTCACCCGCCCCGATGTCATCCGCTCGATCCACGCCGCGTACCTGGAGGCCGGCGCCGACTGCATCTCGACGAACACGTTCGGCTGCGCCCCGTACGTGCTGGCGGAGTACGACCTCGCCGAGCGCGTGCACGACATCACCCTGGCCGCGGCCCGCCTCGCCCGCGAGGCGGCCGGCGACCGCTTCGTCATCGGCGCCATGGGCCCGTCGACCCGCTCGATCACCGTCACGCGCAACGTCACCTTCGACGAGGTGCTGACGGGCTACGAGGTGCAGGCGGCGGCGCTGCTCGAGGGCGGCGTCGACGCTCTCCTGCTCGAGACGGCCCAGGACACGCTCAACGTGAAGGCCGCCGCCATCGGCGTCCTGCGCGCCCGCCGGGCCGCCGGGCGCGACGACGTGCCGCTGATGGTGAGCGCCACCATCGAGCCGATGGGGACGATGCTCGCGGGCCAGGGCGTGGAGGCGCTGTACGTCTCGCTCCAGCATCTCGGGCTGTTCTCGATCGGCCTCAACTGCGCGACCGGCCCCGAGTTCATGACCGACCACCTGCGCTCGCTCGCCGCGATGGCGACGTGCTGGACGAGCGTCTATCCCAACGCCGGCCTGCCCGACGAGCGCGGGCAGTACGGCGAGACGCCGCAGAGCCTGGCGCTCAAGCTCGCGCGCTTCGTCGAGCAGCGCTGGGTGAACCTCGTCGGCGGCTGCTGCGGGACGACCCCGGACCACATCCGCGCCATCGCGCGGCTCGTGGCCGGCCGCCCGCCGCGCGTGCCCGCGACCGCGGAGCCCCAGGGCGTGAGCGGCATCGAGGTGCTCTACCCGACGGAGGACAACCGCCCGATCTTCGTCGGCGAGCGCACGAACGTGATCGGCTCGCGCAAGTTCAAGGAGATGGTCGTGGCCGACCGCTTCGAGGACGCCGCCGAGATCGGGAGGGCGCAGGTGCGCGCCGGCGCGCAGGTGCTGGACGTCTGCCTCGCGAACCCCGACCGCGACGAGACGGCGGACATGGACCGCTTCATGCGCGAGCTGACCCGGCGCGTGAAGGTCCCGCTCATGATCGACTCGACCGACGCCGCCGTGCTCGAGCTGGCGCTGCGCCACAGCCAGGGCAAGGCCATCGTGAACTCCATCAACCTCG
>DASUPA010000037.1:0-4390 GCA_036276335.1 Candidatus Methylomirabilota bacterium
TTCGAGGTGACGGGCAATCCCGCGGCGGCGCGCGTGGTGACCGACGTGGTGCGCGTGTGGGGCACCGTCAGCATCGTGGCGATCCACGCCGAGCCCGTGGCCGTCAACCTCTACCAGATGTTCGCCCGGGAGCTCGTCATGCACGGCAGCCGCCTGTACGGACGCGAGGACTGGGAGGAGGCGATCGGCCTCGCCGCCAGCGGCGCCGTCCCGGTCAAGCCGCTGGTGAGCCGCCGGATCCCGCTCGAGGCGCTCGCCGACGGCATGCGCGCCGCCCTCGGCGGGGCGAGCGTCATGAAGATCCTGGTGGAGCTGTGAGGCGCCTGGCGCTCGCGACGCTCGCGGCGCTGCTGGCCGGCTGCGCGCCGCACTTCGACATCGGGGGCGGCGAGTGGGCGAAGCCCGGCACGCAGATCCAGCAGGTGACCGTGGACGAGATGGAGTGCGCCCGCATCGCGAGCCGCTCGTACTGGACGCCGGAGACCTTCGTCGGCGGCGTCGCCGACGCCGTGCGGGCGAAGGTCGACGATGCGCAGATGACGGGCGCGTTCAACGGGTGCATGGAGCGCAAGGGCTACCAGCCGGCGCGCTCCTGACCGCTCAGGCGGCGCGGTCCTTGAGTCCCGTCTGGCCTTCCATGCGCGCGCAGCTCGCGCAGCAGAAGAACTGACCCTGCGCCTCGACGCCGTGGCCCACGACCTTGCACCCGCAGTGCGTGCACACGGGGGCCATCTTGTGGATGGCGCACTCGAAGCTGTCGAACACGTGACGCTCGCCGGCCGCGACCACCTCGAAGGCCTTGTCGTACTCGTTGTGACACACCTCGCACTTCGCCATCACGGCACCTCCGGCAACCTCGCGGGTGCAAACGAGACGCCACGGAGGCGCCGCTGAGCGGCGACTGGGTGCTCGGCGCCGTCATCGTGGCGGCCGCATCGTTCGTGCACGGCCTGGCCGGGTTCGGCATCGGCCTCGTGTCGCTCGGGCTGCTGCCGCTCCTGATGTCGCCCGTCACCGCCGTCGTGCTGATCACGATCTACGCGCTCGTGTTCTCGCTCGGCATGTTCGTCCCGCTCCGGCACGACACGCAGCGCGGCGCGCTCGCCCTGCTCCTCGCCGGCACCCTCGCCGGCACGCCGCTCGGCGTGTGGCTGCTCGCCGTGCTGCCGGCCGCCGTGCTCACGCGCATGATCGGCCTCACCCTGCTCGTGATCGTGCTCCTCGAGTGGGCCGGCGTCGCGCCGACGCGCCTCGCCGGGCGCGGCTGGGCGCTCGGGGCCGGGGCGGCGGGCGGCGTCGCCGGCGGCGCCGTCGGCACCCCGGGGCCGCCGGTGATTCTCTACGTCGCCTCCCAGCGCTGGTCGCCGCGCGCCGTGAAGGCGACGCTCCAGGCGTTCTTCGTCGTGAACCAGGCGGCGATCCTGGCCGGCTACGGCTGGGCCGGGCTTCTCACCCGCGAGGTGTGGCAGGCGTGTGCCGTCTTCCTCGCGCCGGCCGCGCTGGGCCTCGTCGCCGGCGTCGCGCTCTTCGACCGGGTGGATCAGGCCCGCTTTCGCCGCATCGTCTTCGCCATCCTCTTCGCCTCCGCCCTGGTGCTGCTGGTGCGCGGCTAGCGCGACCTCGCCGTCCAGGCGGCGACGTTGGCCTCGATCTGCGCGGCGTGGTCCTCGAGGTGGGCGGCGTAGATGCGCAACCAGTCCTCGGCGCCGTAGCGCCCCGACTCCGTGTGGCGGCCGACGCGCGCCCAGGCCGGCTCCGGCAGGCGGCGGAGCAGGGCTAGCGTGCCGGCGCGGACCGCGTCGACGGTGGCCAGGGCGGGCTCGAGCGGCTGCGCGTGGTAATCGAACGTCACCGCCCACTGTGCCTCGTCGTAGCCCACCACCACCGGCTCCGGCTCGGCGACGAGGTACCGGATGCGCGCGTAGGCGTTGGTCTCGGAGTCGGCGCAGTGACAGACGACCTCGTGCGCCGACCACTCGCCGGGCGCCGGCCGCCACTGGAGCGCCGGGCCGGGCACCGTGGCCAGCGCCGCGCGCAGCCGCGCCGGGCCTTCACCGTAACGCCGGATGAGCTGCTCTCGATCTGCGGGGGTCATGGCCATGGCTTCCTCCTGCGCTCTGCGATGCTCGATCACGTGCTATGGTTTCCGGGCCAGAGACTGCATTCGAAAGGACGAGCCCATGAGCGTGAAGCGACTGGAGGTCGGACCTCGACTCAGCCAGGCGGTGGTGCACGGCAACACGGTCTATCTCGCGGGCATCGTGGCCGGCGACGAGCCGACGACGAAGGCGCAGACGCAGGCGATCCTCAAGAAGATCGACGCGCTGCTGGCTGCCGCCGGCACCAGCAAGTCCAAGCTCCTGTCGGCCACCATCTACCTCGCCGACATGAAGAAGTACGACGAGATGAACGCGGCCTGGGACGCGTGGGTCGATCCCATGAACACGCCGGCGCGGGCCACCGTCGAGGCGAAGCTCGCGGCCCAGAAGTACCTCGTGGAAATCATGGTGACCGCCGCCGCTCTATGAGCCGCGGCATGCCATGAGCCGGTTCACGGGCAAGACGGTCGTGGTGACCGGCGCCGGTGGCGGCATCGGGCGCGCGACCGCCGCGCGGCTGGCGGCCGAGGGCGCCAGCCTGGTCCTGGTCGATCGGGTGGCGCCCGCGCTCGCCGAGACGCGCGCGGTCGTGGAGCGGACGGGCGCGCCGGCGCTGGCCGTCGAGGCCGACGTCACCCGCTGGGCGGACGTGGAGCGGTACGTCGCGGCGGCGACCGAGCGCTTCGGCGGCATCGACGCCTTCTTCAACAACGCCGGCGTCCTCGGCGCGGTGAGCCCGCTCACCGAGTACGCCGAGGCGGAGTTCGACCGCGTGATGGCGGTGAACGTCAAGGGCGTGTGGCTCGGCATGAAGGCGGTGGCCCCGGTCATGACGGCCCGCGGCGGCGGCGCCATCGTCAACACGGCGTCGATCGCCGGCCTGCGCGGCTCGCCCAACATCATCGCCTACACGGCGAGCAAGCACGCCGTGATCGGGCTGACGCGCAGCGCGGCCATCGAGCTGGTGCGGCGCGGCATCCGGGTGAACGCCATCTGTCCGGCGCCCATCGAGACGCCGATGGCGCGCGAGCTCGAGCAGGGCTTTGGCCACGGGGAGCCCGCGCGCGCGCACCAGCGCTTCGCGGCGTCGATCCCCATGCGCCGCTTCGGCGAGGCGGACGAGGTCGCCGCGCTCGTCGTGTTCCTGCTGAGCCCGGACGCCAGCTACGTCAACGGCGGCATCTACACCGTCGACGGCGGCGCGATGGCGTAGCGCGCGTCAGGCCTTCGTGTTCCAGATGTCGCGATGGAGCTGCCAGCGCCCACCGACTTTCTTCCACGCGACCACGTACTTGACGCGCGCGGTGGTCGGCGCCGCCGACGGCGGCTGCAGCGTCAGCTCCGCCTCGCCGACCTCGCAGGCGGTGTCGCCCGCGACCTCCAGGTCCACGGTCTGGAGCTTCACGTCGCGCAGCGCGAGGTCCCGCATCACCCCGTCCCAGAGCCCTCGGATGGCCTCGCGCCCCTTCACGAAGGGGCCGTCCGGCGGCAGCGCCATCCCGTCCGTCGTGTACAGCTGCGCGATCCGGCCGGCGTCGCCCTTGCGCACGGCGTCCTCGAACGCTCGGTTGACGGCAGCGATCTCGGTCGTGGTCATGAGTCACCTCCGTGTCGAGGTGCCAAGTATCGCTCAGCGCCGCCGGAACGGATAGAGGAGCTGCCGCACGTAGTCGCGCGGCACCGGGCTTCCCGGGATCCCGTAGCCCTCCGGCCAGCGCTCCGACGGCATGTAGTAGGTGCCCAGCAGCCGGTCGATCACGGGCAGGTGCACGGCGAAGTTGCGGTCCACGGCCGCGGGGTCGGCCGCGTGGTGCCAGTGGTGGAAGCGTGGCGTGGCCACCACGTGCGCCAGGCGCCCGAAGCGAAACCGGACGTTGGCGTGGATGAGCACCGCGTGGAACGAGACGAAGACGAGGTAGGCGTACACCGGCGCCGGGGAGAAGCCGAGCACGTAGAGCGGGACGAAGGCCAGCGCGCGCGTCACGACCACGTCGACCAGGTGCATGCGGGAGCCGGCCAGCCAGTCCATGACCTCCGACGAGTGGTGCACCGCGTGGAATCGCCAGAGAAACGGCACCGCGTGGAACAGGCGGTGGATCGCGTACTCCGAGAGGTCGGCGATGACGACGATCTCCACGAACTGGAGCGCCAGCGGCTGCGCCGCCACCGCGGTCTGGATCGCGGGGTGGACGGCCCAGCGGAAGAAGATCGCGGCCGGCACGAGCGTGACCAGCACCGTCACCTGGACCAGCAGGTGGCTCACCGCGAAGTGCGCCAGGTCCGTCGTCCAC
>DASUPA010000038.1:0-2753 GCA_036276335.1 Candidatus Methylomirabilota bacterium
CCACCGCGACTGCGAGAACCTCTCCGGCGGCGAGATGCAGATGGTCGCCATCGCGCGCGCCCTCCTCGGCTCGCCGGGCCTCGTGCTCTTCGACGAGCCGTCGCAGGGCCTGGCGCCCAAGGTGGTGCGCGACGTCATCGGCCTGATCGGCCGCCTGAAGGCCGAGGGCGTGGCGGCGCTGGTCGTCGAGCAGAACGCGCCGACCGCGCTCGCCATCTCCGATCGCGTCTACGTGATGGACCGCGGCGCCATCGTCCACGAGGGCCCGGCCGGCGAGCTTCGCGACGATCCCGCGCGCCGCCGGCGCTTGCTGGGGGTGTGAGCGTGGCCGGCGCGCCGCTCCTGGTGCTGGACCGCGTGCGCAAGGAGTACGCCCGCGGCTGGCTGCGCCGCCAGGTGACCTTCTCCATCGAGGCGGACATGACGTTCGCCGAGCCCGCCGTCGTCGGCATGATGGGCGCCAACGGCGCCGGCAAGACGACGCTGTTCGAGCTGATGACCGGCAGCCGGCCGCCCACGTCGGGCCGCGTGCTGTGCCTCGGCCAGGACGTCAGCACCGTCAAGCGCCGCGAGCGCGACCGGCTCGCCGTCCACTACCACCAGTCCTACCAGGTACGCCGGGTGGCGCGCACGAAGCCCGACCTGCTGCTGGCACCGGCCGTCTCGCGCGCGCCCGTCGTGCACCTCTTCGACGAGCCGCAGTTCAGCACGCAGGACGGCTACATCGGCTTCATGCTCGCGTTCTTCCGCCGGCTGCGCGCGGCCGGGCGCCTGGTCTTCGTCTGCCTGCACCCCACGGAGGCCTACCACCTCGACATCCTCCGCGAGCTGTGCGAGCGCTTCGTCTTCGTGGCCGACGGCCGCGCGTGGGCATTGCCGGACTTCGCGAGACTCATGGCCGACGACCGCGTGCGCGCCTACCTCGCCGGCGCCGTGGCCCCGGCGCCCGCGGCGACGTCCTAGCGCCGAGATCGCCGACTTCTAGGGCCCGAGCACGCCGCGCGATAGCACCAGCAGGCCGGCGACCACGAGCACGATGCCCGCGACGCGCCCCACCAGCTCGCCTCGCGGCACGATCTTCTCCAGCAGGACGAAGATCGCGATGGCGGCGACCCAGAGCAGATTCATGACCCCGGCCACGAACAGCAGGGCCATGAGCAGCCAGCAGCAGCCGAGACAGTAGAGGCCGTGGTGCAGCCCCATGCGGAACGCGCCGCCGCGCCCCTCGCGCCAGCTCGTGACGATGAAGGAGAGTGGCGAGCGACAGCGCACGAGGCAGGCGGCCTTCAGGCGCGTCCACTGGAACACCCCCGCCGCGACGAGCAGCACGCCGCCGAGCAGCGGGCTCGTCGTCACCATCATCGGCGACATGAGCGCCACCGCGTGGAGCGCCCACTGCGCGAGCGCCGCCAGCACGCTGAAGCCCGTCCAGACCACGAGGTAGCCGGCGAGGAATACCGCCGTCGGCACGAACGGCCCCTGCTGCTCGCGCCGCCGTCGGTTGATCGTGGCGAACATGACGATCATCGGCGCCGCCGATGGCACCATCATGGCCACCATCATGACCGTCCACATGACGACGAGGGCGCCCAGCTCGACCCAGCTCCAGGAGTGCATCGCCGGCATGGCCATCGCCATCTCCGGCATCGCCATGTGCGCGGCCATGTACAGGAGATAGAGCCACGCGGCCACCGTCAGCGCCGCCAGCGCGGCGGCGACGACGAGACGGTCACGGCGCAGGACGGTGTCGAGCGCGCTCTCGCTCGCGATGCTCATCGTCGCCGGCTCAGGCCGCGGCGTTCGACCAGTCGTACTGGTAGTGGATCCAGTTGGTCCTGTCGAAGGCGACGGAGAGCCCGGCCGCCGACGCGCGGAACGAGCCCTGCCCGACCTCGCCCTTCCGCCAGATGAAGCCGTCGGGCAGGTCGACGTTGACGATGTTGTCCTGGCCGGTGACCGGGTTCTTCAGCGTGTCGCCGCGGCCCTCGCCGACGCCCTCGATGCGGAAGATGCTCTTCCGCCCGCTGCCCTGGATGGTGATCGGCGCCTTCACCAGGCCGACGACCGTGAACGTCGGCCCCAGCAGCTCCCACGGCAGCCCGCCGAGCTGGCCGGTGAAGATCTGGCTCAGCGCGTCCACCTGCTTGTCGCTGACAGACGGGTCCACGATGAAAGCGGCCTTGCCGTTGCCCTCGTGGATGGCCTTCGGCCACCGGACCAGCGAGGCGGCTTTCACGCCGGCAAGATCGACGTCACCGCAGCGCCCGCTGGCCACGCTAAGGCCCACCAGCGCCTGGCAGCTGCCGTCCTTGGAGTTCGGGAATCCGCCGAAGTTGCAGCCGCAGCCGAAGTCGCAGTTGCAGAACTCGTAGCCCTCACCCCGCATCTGCCAGCGGATCTTGGCGTTCGTCTCGGTCGCCATGGATGCCTCCCGTCGGATGAGTCACGATCCCCGAAGAAATCACCAAATACCCGCTCGTCGAGGGTTGTCAAGCCCGACACGGGAGCAGCTGGGGAGCCGGATGACGGCTCAGCGTCGCTCGAGACGGACGCGGATGCCCGGCTCGGGGCGCAGCGTCACGTAGGGCGTCGGCCGGATCTGCTGGCCGGGAACCAGCGCCAGCCGGAAGCGCTGGGCGATGGCGGCGACGATCAGGATGGTTTCCATCGTCGCGAAGCTGTTGCCGATGCACTGCCGCGGGCCGCCGCCGAACGGAAAGTACGCGAAGCGCGGCAGCCGCTGGGCGAGGTCG
>DASUPA010000039.1:0-5898 GCA_036276335.1 Candidatus Methylomirabilota bacterium
GCGCGGGCGAGATCGGACGCGGTGGCGAGATCGACGCCGGGATTGAGATACGCGGCGAGTGCCATACGGTCAGTGTACTGAACGCCGGAAGATGCTCACCTCCATGGCGTCGTCGCCGACCGGGATCTCGCGGCTCGCGTAGCGCGCGTCGCCGCGCACGTGGTCGAGGTACGGCGCCACGGCGCGGCGGTAGACCCCGGTGTTGTCCGCCACGATCACGGCGCCGTCCACCAGCCTGGGCTCGAGCTGGCGAAGGTAGTCGAGGTAGTCCTCCTTGGCCGCGTCGAGGAGGACGAAGTCGTACCGGCCGGGCAGGAGCGGCAGGACGCGCACCGCGTCGCCGGCCACGACCTTGACCTTGCGGGCGAGGCCGGCCTCCTCGGCGTTGGCCTTCACGAGGCTGGCGAGGAAGGGGTTGGCCTCGATGCACGTGAGGCGCCCGCGCGGCGGCAGCGTTCCGGCGATCAGGATCGCCGAGTAGCCCAGGAGCGAGCCGATCTCGAGCGCGCGGGTCGGCCGGTGACGATCGATCAGACGGCGGATGACGCGCCCCTTGGCGCGACCGATGATCGGGATGTGCCAGAGCGAGGTCGCGCGGTCGAGCAGCCCGAGCATCCGCCGGGCCTTCTTGCTAGGCACGCGCGGTGGCGATCCGTCCGGCGACGCTGTCGGGCAGGGGGTACCGCCGCGTCGATGGGCCCGCCTTCACGATCTGGCCGGGGAGCGGACGACCGACGACCTCCTGGACGCGCCGGCTGGCGGCGAGGAGGCGATCGAGGTCGATGCCGGTCGCCACGCCCATCGCGTGCAGGCAGTGGACGAGATCCTCGGTGCAGACGTTGCCCGAGGCGCCGGGCGCGAACGGGCATCCGCCGAGACCGCCGATGGAGGCGTCGAAGTTCGTGACGCCGCACTCCATGGCCGCCAGGATGTTGGGGATCGCCATGGCGCGCGTGTCGTGCGTGTGCAGCGTCCACTCGATGCCCGGAAAGCGCGGCATCATGTGCTCCAGCACGCGCGCGACCTGCCGGGGGTTCGCCATGCCGGTCGTGTCGGCGAGGCCGATGGCGCGGGCGCCCATGTCGACGAGCCGGCGCACGACGCTCTCGAGCTGCGCCACCGGCACGTCGCCCTCGAACGGGCAGCCGAACGACGTCGAGATGCCGCACCCGACGTGCACGCCCGCGCGCGCCGCCACCTGCATCACGGCGCGGAGCTTGTCGAGCGACTCGGCGATCGTCATGTTGACGTTCGCCAGGTTGTGGCTCTCGCTGGCCGACACGACCGTGTGGATGGCGTCGACGCCCGCGTCCACGGCGCGGACGGCCCCCTTGTCGTTCGGCACCAGGGCGGCGTACCGTGTGCCCGGGCGGCGGGTGATCCGTGCCATGACCTGCTCGGCGTCGCGCAGCTGGGGCACCGCCTTGGGGTGGACGAACGAGGTGACCTCGATCCGGGGAATGCCGGCCGCGGACAGGAGGTCCACGACCTCCACCTTCACGTCGGTCGGGATGAACTCGGGCTCGATCTGGAACCCGTCACGGGTCCCGACCTCGCACATCGTCACGCGGTCCGGCAAGCGCATCGCCACCTCCGGGCTCGGATGCTCAAAACTCTAGCACGCCTGCGGCGAAACCCGCGGGCCACGGGAGACATCGTACAGGCATGACGCCGAACATCGATATCGCCGACAACGACCGCAAGGCGGTGGTCGAGATCCTGAACCGCCTCCTGTCCGACGAGTACGTCCTTCTCACCAAGACCCGCAACTACCACTGGAACGTCACCGGCCCGCAGTTCAACGACCTGCACACGTTCTTCGAGTCCCAGTACGACGCGCTGAACGAGGTCGTGGACGAGGTCGCCGAGCGGGCGCGCCAGCTGGGCGGACGCGCCTTCGGGACGCTCGCGGAGTTCGCCAAGGCCGCTCGCCTCACGGAGCAGCCGGGGGGCGCGCCGGCCGCCAGGGACATGCTGGCGTCGCTGCTCGCCGACCACGAGACGGTGATCCGGGGCCTGCGTGGCGACATCGGCCCGGTGGCGGACCGCTACAAGGACGTCGGCACCAGCGACTTCCTGACCGGGCTCCTGGAGAAGCACGAGAAGATGGCCTGGATGCTGCGCGCCTTCGTGTCCTAGCCGGGGCTGCTACTCGCCGAAGACGAAGGTGGTGCCGGTGGAGGCGAAGACGACCTCCTTCGGCAGCCGGGTGGCGAGCGCGATGATCGCCTCGAGGCCGGTACAGTGCTGCGGCACGATCCAGTCGGCGCCGAGGCTCCGGAAGGCATCGACGACGCGCGTGACGCGCGCGTCGTCGAGCCCGCTCAGGTGGAAGCCGCCGATGACGGCGTGGATCTTCTCGACGCCGGTGACCCGCGCGGCGTGGCGGCAGATGCCGACGATGCCGCGGTGCGAGCAGGACGTCACCACGACGAGCCCTCGCCCGCGGAGGTTCACGAGAAGCGTCTGCTCGCCGATGAACGTGTCCTGCTCCAGCACGCCCTCCCGCTCGACGCGGAGGCTCGCCGGGATCGCCTCGAACGGCTCGATCTCGTGCATCTCCCCGCTCAGCAGCGCCCCGCCCGGGAGCAGCGTCGGCTCGCGGACGTCCTCCACGCGGACGTCCCAGCGCTCGACGTCGAACGCGTCCAGCTTGCCGATGTAGACGGGCTCCCCGCCCGGACGCTGGTTCCAGCGCGGGCGGTAGTGATCGGCGTGGCCGTAGAAGGTCAGCTCGCGCTTCATCGCGCGCCGGTGCACGCGCAGCCAGCCGAGGAGACCGCCGAAGTGGTCCTGGTGGCCGTGGCTCAGCGCGAGCGCGTCGACGGTGGCGGCGTCGAGGCCGAGCTCGCGGGCGTTGTGGGTGTAGGCGTCGGGGGAGAAGCCGAAGTCGAACGCGATGCGCGTCGTCTCCCCGCCGCGCGTCGTCTCCACCAGGTGACCGAGGCCGTGCTCGGCGCGGAGGTCCGGCATCTTCCGCGCCTGGGCGTGGCCGAAGCGGCGCGCGATCTTCTCGTCGCGGCGCAGGGAGTCGATGTAGTTGTCGACGACCGTCGTGACGGCCACGCGGTCGACCTCGGGCGGCCGGATCACCGCGCGCCGTCCGGCAGCGCGGGACGCCGGCCGAACATGCCGAGTCCGCGGTGCGTCATGACGATCTCGCCATGCTGGTTCAGGACCTCGGTGAAGGTGCGGACGATGCCACGGTCGGGCTTGCTGCGCGAGGGCACGACGTCCACGATGGTGAACCGCGCGCGCAGCGTGTCGCCCGGCCGCACCGGCTTGAGCCAGCGGATCTCGTCCGAGCCCGGGGACCCGAGGGACGCCGTCTCTCTCAGGAAAGTGTCCCAGAGCAGGCGCATCATGACGCCGACCGTCTGCCAGCCGCTCGCGATGAGCCCGCCGTAGACCGAGTGCCGGGCGGCCGCCTCGTCGACGTGGAACGGCTGCGGGTCGTAGTCACGGGCGAAGGCGATGATCTCCTCCTTCGTGAGCGTCCGCGGGGCCGATTCGCGGATCTGCCCCGGCGCGAAGTCCTCGAGAAAGAGCGGCACGGAGCGAGCCCTTCAGTACGAGCGGGGCATGCCGAGCACGTGCTCCCCGACATAGGCCATGACGAGGTTCTGGTTCACGGGAGCGGTCTTGTAGAGCCGCGCCTCGCGGAACTTCCGCTCGACGTCGTACTCCTCGGCGTAGCCGTAGCCGCCGTGGCAGTCGATGCAGGCGTTGCCCGCCTCCCACGCCGCCTCCGCCGCGAGGTACTTCGCCATGTTGGCCTCGGGGCCGCACGGCTCGCCGGCGTCGAACAGCGCGGCGGCCTTGTCGCGCATCAGCGCGGCGGCCTCGACGGCCATGTGCGCCCTGGCGATCGGGAACTGCACGCCCTGGTTGGCGCCGATCGGCTTGCCGAAGATCACGCGCCCCCCGGAATAGGCAACCGCCTTCTCGGTGAACCAGCGCCCGTCGCCGATCGACTCGGAGGCGACGAGGATGCGCTCCGCGTTCATCCCCGAGAGGATGTACGAGAAGCCCTTGCCCTCCTCGCCGACCAGGCTGTCGGCCGGGATCTCCATGTCGTCGAAGAAGAGCGCGTTGGTCGAGTGGTTCATCATCATCCGGAGCGGCCGGATCTCGAGGCCCTTGATACCGCGGATGTCGATGAGGAAGACCGACAGCCCGTCGGTGCGCCGCTTCACCTGGTCCACCGGCGTCGTCCGCGCCAGGAGGAGCATCAGGTCCGACTGCATGGCGCGCGAGATGAACATCTTGCGGCCGTTGACGACGTAGCGGTCACCGCGCCGGACGGCCGTGGTCTTGAGCTTGGTCGTGTCGGAGCCGGCGTCCGGCTCGGTCACGCCGAACGCCTGGAGCCGCAGCTCGCCGGTCGCGATCTTCGGCAGGTACCGGCGCTTCTGCGCCTCGCTGCCGTGGCGCAGGACGGTGCCCATGATGTACATCTGCGCGTGGCAGGCGGAGGCGCTCCCGCCGGTGGCGTGGATCGTCTCGAGGATGAGCGCGCCGTCGCGGATCGGCAGTCCCGCCCCGCCGTACTCCTGCGGGATCAGCGCCGCCAGGTAGCCGGCCTGCGTCAGCTCGTTGACGAACTTCTCCGGGTACTCGCGGCGCGAGTCGAGATCGCGCCAGTACTCCCCGGGGTATCGCCGGCAGATCTCCGTCACGCCCGCCTTCAGCGCGCGCTGCTCGTCGGTGAGGGCCAGACTGATGGTCGCCATCCTGCTCCCCTGTCTCAGCGCCCCGTGAACCGGGGCGGTCGCTTCTCGTTGAAGGCGCGGACGCCTTCCAGGCGGTCCTCGGTCACCACGGTCGCGTTGTACGCCTCGATGGCGAGGATCATCGCCGTCTCGAGATCCGTCTCGCTGCCGTAGGCGATCGCCTTCTTCGCCTGGCGGACGGCCAGCGGGCCGTTGCGCGCGATCGCGGTCGCGATCTCGGTGGCCTTCGTCCTCGCCTGCCCGGCCGGCACCAGGTGGTTGACCAGCCCGGCGGACTTCGCCTCGTCGGCCTTCATCCGCCGGCCCGTGAAGATCAGCTCCTTGGCCAGCGGCGCGCCGACGATCCGCGGCAGCAGCTGCGTGCCGCCGATGCCGGGAAAGATCCCGAGCGTGGTCTCGGGCACGCCGAACACCGCCGTCTCGCTCGCCACGATGAAATCCGACAGGATCGCGAGCTCGCAGCCGCCCGCCAGCGCGAAGCCCTCCACGGCTGCGATGACCGGGGCCGGGCACCGGAGGACCTTCATCGCCGCCTGCTCGAAGATGACGTGCTGGGCGCGCCACGCCGCGTCCGTCATCCCGTTGCGCTCCTTCAGATCCCCGCCGGCGCAGAACGCCCGCTCGCCGGCGCCGGTGAGGACGATGGCCCGCGCCTCAGGGTCGCGCGCCAGCGCCTCGAAGCAGGCGAGGAGATCCTCGCCCATGGCGGTGTTCATGGCGTTGTGCTGCTCCGGCCGGTTCAGCGTGACGGTCACGACGTGCCCGTCGTCGGACCGCGTCAGGAGGAGGTGGCGGAACACGAGGTTATTGTAGCGACCGCGCGAAGCCCGGCCCGAGCCGTGGGTGGCCCGGCCCGGAGGGTCGTGGCTTCATTGGACGAGCCCCTGGGTCTGCATGTTGCGGACGTCGTCGAGCGTGTAGCCGAGCCAGGTGAGGACGTCGGCGGTGTCCTCGCCGAGGAGCGGCGGGACGCGCCGCACGCCGGGGCGCACGCCGTCCCACTGGATGGGCAGGCCGACCGATCGATAGTCCGGGAGTCTCGGATGGCGTGCCCCGACGAGCATGCCGCTCGCCTCGGTCTGCGGCTCCTGGAGCACGCGATCGACGGTGTGGATGGGCGCCGCGGGCACCCCTGCCGCGCGCAGGCGGTCGAGCACCTCGGCCG
>DASUPA010000040.1:0-4389 GCA_036276335.1 Candidatus Methylomirabilota bacterium
TGGCCGGCGGCGACGAGGATCTGCTCGCGCTCGAGGCGCTCGATGAGGGCCTTCCGCGTCTGGCGGGTCAGCTCGGGGTCCATGTCGGCGCGCGAGACCCAGTCCGGCTCCTGGATCTGCACCGGGCTGTGCGCGGCGTCGCCGAGGACCAGCGCGCGCTCGCCGCGCGAGGTCACCAGGATGCTCATGTGGCCCGGCGTGTGACCGGGCGTCGGCATCGCCGTGAGCGACGGCGTCACGCTGTGCTCGCCGTCCATGAACTCGACGAGCCCCAGGTCGGCGAGCGGCCAGACGCAGGTCGGCGCGTTGGGAAAGCGCGTGGGCTGGACGTCGGGCCGGTGGCACGCCTCCCAGTCGCGCGTGCTCACCCGGTAGCGGGCGTTGGGGAAGGTGGGGACCCAGCGGCCGCCAGCGTCGGTGAGATTCCAGCCCACGTGGTCGCGATGGAGGTGCGTCAGCACCACGAGGTCGACCTCGTCGGGACGCACGCCCTTGGCCTGGAAGTCGCGCAGAAGCGTGCCCCATGGCACGTCGGGCGTGTCGGCCGGGCGCGGACCGAGCCCGGTGTCGACGAGGATCGTCCGGCCGTCGGCGCGGATCAGGTAGGAGCCGAGGTTGAAGCGGACCCGGTGCTCCTCCGTGAGGTGCGACGCGTGGTCGCGCCAGTCGGTCTCCGGAATCGTGGGGAAGAAGTTGCACAGGTCGAACTCGAGCATGCCGTCCGACAGCATCATGATCTCGACGTCGCCGACGCGGACGATGTGGTTGGCCATGGCGTCTCCGGGATGTGCGGGATCCCGGTATGATATCGTCGGCCGCGATGGGCGGCATCCAGTTCAACCCGATGGATCCGGCGTTCGTCGCCGATCCGTACCCGACGTATCGCCGGCTGCGCGCCGAGGACCCCGTCCACCACAGCCCGCTGGGCTTCTGGGTGCTGACGCGCTACGACGACGTCATCGCCGCGCTGCGGGATCCGCGGCTGGCGAAGGAGGCGATCGCGGCGTTCGTGGCGGCGCGCTTCGGCGCCCCCGTGCCGGCGCTGGGCGTCTCGATGCTGGACCGCGACCCGCCGGACCACACGCGCCTGCGCAGCCTGGTCAGCAAGGCGTTCACTCCGCGGGTGGTCGAGGGGCTGCGGCCGCGCATCCAGCAGATCGTCGACGGCCTGCTCGATCGCGTCCACGGCGCCGGCACGATGGACCTGGTCGAGGAGTTCGCGTACCCGATCCCGGTCATCGTCATCTGCGAGATGCTCGGCGTGCCCGTGGAGGACCACGAGCGCTTCAAGGGCTGGAGCCTCGACATCGCGCGCGGCCTCGATTCCGTCCTGCTGCCGCCGGACTCCGACGTCCCGCGGCGCAGCATCGCCTCGCGCAACGCGCTCGCCGACTACTTCCGCGAGCTGATCGCGCGCCGGCGGGCGGCGCCGCGGCCCGACATGCTGTCGAGCCTCATCGCGGCCGAGGAGGCCGGCGACAAGCTGAGCGAGAGCGAGCTGCTCGCCACCTGCATCCTGCTGCTCATCGCCGGCCACGAGACGACGGTGAACCTGATCGGCAACGGCACGCTCGCGCTCCTGCGCCATCCCGACCAGCTGCGCCGCCTGCGCGACGATCCGGGGCTGATCGGCAGCGCCGTCGAGGAGCTGCTGCGCTTCGACGGTCCCGTGCAGCGCACGGCGCGCATCCCGAGCGAGGACGTCGTCGTCGGCGGTCAGCTGATCCCGAAGGGCGAGATGGTCATGCCGTTCATCGGCGCGGCCGACCGCGATCCCGCGCAGTTCCCCGAGCCCGACCGGCTGGACCTCGGGCGGACGGACAACCGCCACATCGCCTTCGGCTGGGGGATCCACTTCTGCCTCGGCGCCCCGCTCGCCCGCCTGGAGGGGCAGATCGCCATCAACACGCTGGTGCGGCGGCTGCCGAAGCTCGCCCTGGCGACCGAGACGCCGGAGTTCCGCCAGAGCCTCACGCTCCGCGGCCTGAAGTCGCTGCCCGTCACCTTCTAGCCGCGGCGCCGTTCTTGCTGGGTGGGGAGGTCGGCATGCAGGCGCTCCGACGTGCCGCCGTGGTCGTCGTCTTCGCTGTCGCGCTGGTCGCGTCGGGAAGCGCCGGCGCCCAGGAGACCGGCGACAACAAGAGCTACCTGATTCCCGCGCTCGAGGTGCCGGCGTTCGTCCTGGGGCTCAACGCCGTCGACCGGCTCATCTTCCCCGACTCGAAGGACTTCGACGTCGACTGGGACTCGATCGGCAAGAACCTCAGGACGGCGCCGGACTTCGACCAGGACCCGTACAACGTCAACCAGCTCGGGCATCCCTACCAGGGCAGCATCTTCTACGGCATCGCCCGGTCCACCGGTCTCGACTACTGGGAGTCACTGCTCTACACGCTCGGCGGCAGCTTCCTGTGGGAGACGGCCGGCGAGACGACCCGCCCCTCGATCAACGATTACGTCGCCACCGGCATCGGGGGCACCTTCGTCGGCGAGGCATTCTTCCGCATGGCGAGCCTCCTGCTGGAGGGCGGCGACGGCGATCCCGGGCTCTGGCGGGAGCTCGCCGCCGCCGTCATCTCGCCCCCGCTGGCCGTCAACCGGCTCGTGTTCGGCGAGCGCTTCGATCCCGTCTTCCCGAGCCGCGATCCGGCGATCTACGTGACCGTTGGACTCGGCGGGACGCTGACCACGAGGGTCCGGAACGTGGGCGTGTCCCTGGACGAGCGCGAGTGGGATGGCAGCGCCACCTTCTCCATGAGCTACGGGCTGCCCGGCAAGCCCGGCTACCGCTACCGGCGCCCGTTCGACTACTTCACGTTCGACTTCACGGCGGTCCCGAGCGCCTCGGACTGGCAGGACGTGCTCGAGAACGTCACCATCCGCGGCCTTCTCGTCGGCCGGGCGTACGAGTGGGGCGAGGAGTACCGCGGCGTCTGGGGGCTCTTCGGCGGCTTCGACTACCTCTCGCCGCAGCTGTTCCGGCTCTCGAACACCAGCCTCGCGCTGGGGACCGTCGGGCAGTGGTGGCTGTTGCGGACGGTCGCCCTGCAAGGGACCGTGCAGGGTGGGCTCGGCTTCGGCCCGGTCGGCACCGTCGCCGATCGGGCGGAGCGCGACTACCACTACGGCGTGCTGCCGCAGGCGCTGCTCGGCCTCCGCCTCATCTTCGGCGAGCTCGCGATGCTCGAGGCGATCGGGCGCCACTACCTCGTGGTCGGCGTCGACAGCGCCGGCCGGGAGGACATCGGGCTCGAGACGGTGAACCGGGCGACGGCAGGGCTGCTGGTGCGGATGGCGGGTCCTCATGCGGTCGGCCTCCGGTACGTCGTGTCGACCCGCGACGCACGATTCGCCGGTCTGCGCGACCGGCACCAGTCTGTCCAGACGCTCACTCTCTCCTACAACTTTCTCGGCCAGCGACGGTTCGGGGCGGTGGAGTGGCGGTAGAATCCCCGCCATGTCCTCCCAGGCCGGGCCGCTCCCTGTCGTGACCGACGTCCCCGATCGCGCCATGGTCGTCTTCGCCCACCCCGACGACGCGGAGATCGGCTCCGGCGGCGTCGTCGCCCGGTGGATCGCGGCCGGGTGCGAGGTGAGCTACGTGCTGTGCACCAACGGCGATGCCGGGACCGCCGAGCGCTCGCTGACCCCGGCGCAGCTCGCGGCGAAGCGGGCGGAGGAGCAGCGCGCCGCCGCCGACGCCATGGGCGTCAAGCACGTGGTCATGCTCGGCTACCCCGACGGCTTCCTCGAGGACACGCGCGAGTTCCTCGGCGACCTCGTGCGCGCGCTCCGACAGTACCGCCCGCACACCGTGTTCGTGCACGACCCGTACCGCATCCGGAACTTCCAGCACCGCGACCACCGCAAGGCCGGCCTGGCCACCACCGACGCCGTCTACCCGTTCGCGCGGGACCACCTGCACTTCCCCGAGCAGATCGCCCGCGAGGGCCTGGAACCCCACAAGGTCCGCGAGCTGTGGTACTGGGGCGCCGACGAGCCGAACGTCATCGTCGACGTCACCGACGGTATCGAGCGCCAGATCGCGGCGCTGGTGCGGCACGAGAGCCAGGTGCCCGGGTTCAACGTCGCCGACGGCGAGACGATCGGCACGCGCGTGCGGCGCAACGCGGCCGAGCTGGCCCGCGGCTACGGCTTCCAGTACGGGGCGGTGTTCCGCCGGCTGATCGCCCGGCGCTGACCACGACAGGAGGAGACGTCATGTCGCTTCGCGCTCGCATGCAGGAGCCGCTGCCGGTCACCGCACCCCTCGTGCTCAATCCGCTCATGGCGCGCATGGCGGAGGCGGCGGGGTTCGCCGCCGGCTATCTCGGCGGCGGCGCCACCGGGTACCTCAAGGTCGCGCTCGAGGCGAATCTGAACCTGACC
>DASUPA010000041.1:0-15862 GCA_036276335.1 Candidatus Methylomirabilota bacterium
TCGCCGCCAGCGCCCGGGCGTAGACGGTGGCGCCGAGGGCGGCGCGCACCGGCGGGGTGAAGACGCAGCAGCCGCGGTGGCCGAGCAGCCGGCGCGCCAGGCGGTCGCACTCGCGCCCGCCCGGCGCGGCGCGCTCGAGCAGCCCGATCGGCATGTCGACGCCGATCACGCGCGCGTCGGCGGCGGCGGCCAGGACGTCGGCGAAGCGCGGCACCACGGCGACAGCGGCCGCGGAGCCGTTCGCGAGCACGACGACCCAGCCGGCTCGACAGCCGTCGGCGCCCGCCACGAGCGGAGCCACGCCGGTCTCAGGCGCGCCGCGGCGGGCGGCCGGCGGCGAGGCTGCCGTGGACCATCGTCACCAGCGAGACGATGTCGAAGACGGGGCGGCCGGTCTCGCGCTGGATGTCGGCCGTGTACGGCGGCATGTTCGTGCACTCGAGCACGATCGCGCCGACGTCGGGATGCTCGGCCACGAGCCGGCGGGCCACGCGCACGTGCTCCTCCCGCGCCTGGTCGACGTCCAGCTCCAGCTCGTCGCCGAGCAGCACGCGCGTGAACTCCTTCTCCGTCTCCATGCCGACGACGGCCACCGGGACCTCCGGACCGACGCCGGCGGCCGCCAGGTGCGCGGGCGTCAGCGTCGCGGCGTTCACGGTCATGATGCCGACGCGCTGACCGCCCGGCAGCATGCGATGCACCAGGGGCACCAGCAGAAGGCTCGACGTGAACACCGGCACCCGGACCGCGCGCGCCAGCTCCGCCTGGTACGCGATGAGGAACCCGCAGTTCGTGGTGATGGCGCCGACGCCCTCGCGCTCGAGGGCTCTCGCCCCCTCGACGAACGCGGGCAGCAGCCCCTCGGCGCCCCGGCGGACGACCCGATCCGGGTCGGCCCCGGCCACGCGGTGATAGCGCACGGGGAACGGAAACGTCGTGGCGTTGCCCATGTCGCCCGAAATCCGCGGAAAGCGCGTGTCGAGCATGAGGATCCCGACGCTGAACCCGTACTGGTTGAAGCCGCCGCGCACGCGCCCGGAGGTCATGCGCACCTACTCTACCGCACCCGCGGCGCGTCCGGTTCTGTGCGGCCAACCGGCGGGGCCGCTGATGAGCCCTCGTCCGGCACCGACAGCACGGCCACGCCGCCGGGGGCGAGCACGCGCCGGATCTCGGCGACCGCCGCCGGGTCCACCAGGTGCTCGAGCACCTCGGAGCAGTAGACACGGACTCCCTCCAGCCTTGAAACGCCCCCGGGATGGGGCTAGGCTAGGCCACTTTTTGCCGCCCGTACGGGAGGATGCCCGTCATGCCCGTCGCCCGTCCCCTCTTCGTGGAGAGACCCTCATGAGCAAGAAGATCGCGATCGAGTCGACCGCCGAGGCCTACCTGGAGCTGCTCGCGAGCCGCGGCGTGGAATACCTCTTCGCCAACGCGGGGACCGACTTCGCGCCGCTCATCGAGGCCTACGCCAAGCGCTTCGCGGCGGGGCAGACGCTGCCGCGGCCGGTCACGGTGCCGCACGAGACGCCGGCGGTGGCCATGGCCCACGGCTTCGCCATGGTGACGGGACGGCCGCAGGCGGTGATGGTCCACGTGATCGTGGGCGCCGCCAACGCCACCGGCGGCCTCATGAACGCCGCGCGGGCGAACGTCCCCATGCTCTTCACCGCCGGGCGGAACCCGATCACCGAGGCCGGCTTCCGCGGCTCGCGCAACCGGCCCATCCACTGGGCGCAGGAGTCGTTCGACCAGGGCGCGCTCGTGCGCGAGTTCGTCAAGTGGGACTACGAGCTGCGCAACTTCGCGCAGCTCGAGACCGTCGTCGACCGGGCGCTGGCCATCACGACCGCGGAGCCGCAGGGCCCCGTCTATCTCACTTTGCCGCGCGAGGTGCTCGGCGAGGCGCACGACGTCTTCGAGTACGCGGGCGCCTCGCGCGCGCCCCGCCCCGCCGACGCCGTCGCGGCGCCCGCGGCCGTGCAGGAGGCCGCCCGCCTGCTCGCCGCCGCGCGCCGCCCGCTCATCGTCGCCAAGGCGGCCGGCCGCGACCCGGGCGCCGTGCCCGCCCTGGTGGCGGTGGCCGAGGCACTCGGCGCCCCGGCGGTGGACCAGTTCCACACGTACGTGAACTTCCCCCAGGACCATCCGCTCCACGGGGGCTTCGACGCCACGCCGTACCTCGACGACGCCGACGCCGTGCTCGTGGTCGAGTCCGACGTGCCCTGGTTCCCGGCGCTGAAGGCGGCGCGCCCCGACGCGCGGCTCGTGCACGTGGCGGTGGATCCGCTCTTCACGCGCTATCCCGTGCGCGGCTTCGCCGCCGACGTGGCCCTGCCCGGCGCGCCGCGGCTCACCCTGGAGGCGCTCGCCTCCGCCCTGCGCGCGCTCGTCCCGGACGACGTCGCCGCCGAGCGGCGCGCGCGGCTGGCCGCCGCCGGGCGCGAACGCCGCGCGGCCGCGGAGGCGCGGGCGCGCGCGCTCGGCCGGGACCAGCCGATCGACATGGCGTGGCTCTCGCGGTGCGTCGGCGACGTCGTCGACGACCGGACGATCGTCGTGAACGAGTACGATCTCGACGCCTCCCAGGCCTGCTTCACGCGCCCGGGAACGTTCTTCGCCGCGCCGTCCTCGGGCGGCCTCGGCTGGGGCCTGGGCGCCGCCCTCGGCGCCAGGCTGGCGGCGCCGGACCACACGGTCATCTGCTGCGTCGGCGACGGGGCCTACATCTTCGGCGCGCCCACCGCCGCCCACTGGGTGTCGCGCGCCTACGAGGCGCCCGTGCTCTGGATCGTCTTCAACAACCGGGTGTGGAACGCGGTCAAGCGCTCGGTGCTCTCGCACGCCCCCGACGGGTGGGCGAAGCGGACGGGCATGCCCCTCACCGAGCTCGACCCCCCGCCCGACTACGAGCTGATCTGCCAGGCCTCCGGCGGCCACGCGGAGAAGGTCGAGGATCCGACGCAGCTCCCCGACGCGCTCGCGCGCGCGCTCCGGATCGTCCGCGAGGAGCGCCGCCAGGTGCTCCTCAACGTCATGTGCAAGAAGCCCTGACACGGAGCCGGCAACCATCTCGAACAGGCCACCCGCGGCTCGAACGGGTCGCCGAGCGGTCGTACAACGGAGGGACGCATGAGCTACGCAATCGTCGACGCAGACGGTCACGTCATCGAGACGAACGAGGGCGTCGCCAGGTATTTGGACGAGCCGTTTCGCCGCCGGCCGCTGAACTTCTCGCTCTACCCGCAGGACGGCTGGGACCGCCGCCTGCTCGGCACGCTCGGTGACCAGGGCAGCACCGTGGAGCAGTGGCTCGGCGCGCTGGACCGCGGCGGCATGGAGCTGAGCGTGCTCTACCCCACCCTCGGGCTGTTCCTCTCGTTCCTGAAGGACCGGCAGTGGGCCGTGGCCATCTGCCGCGCGTACAACACGTTCCTGCACGAGGAGTTCACCTCGAAGACGCCCCGTCTGAAGGCGGTCGCCCTGCTGCCGATCCAGGACCCGGAGGCGGCGGCCGCGGAGCTCGAGCGCGCGGTGCGCCAGCTCGGTCTCTCGGGCGCGATGCTCGCCGCCGACGGCAGCCACGTCCTGGGCGACGCGCGCTTCACGCCGATCTACGAGACGGCGCAGCGCCTCGACGTGATGGTCGGGATCCACGCCTCCGGCTCGTCCCTCGGCGGCGCCGGCGTGGACCTCTTCCCGCAGTTCATCCAGGCGCACACGTGCTCCCACGCCTTCGGACAGATGCGCCAGCTCACGTCGGTGATCCTCGAGGGCATCCCCGAGCGGTTCCCGGACCTCCGGATCGCCTTCCTGGAGGCCGGGTGCGGCTGGGCGCCGTACTGGATGGAGCGGATGGACGACGAGTACGCCAAGCGCGCCTCGGAGGCCCCGGTGCTCAAGAAGAAGCCGAGCGAGTACGTGCGCTCGGGCAAGATCTACTTCTCCTGCGAGGCCGACGAGTGGCTGCTGGGCCCGGCCGTGAAGCTCGTGGGCGAGAACCAGATCGTGTACGCCTCGGACTTCCCGCACTGGGACCACTCCTTCCCCCAGTCGATCGCCGAGATCCGCGAGCGCGGGGACCTCAGCGAGGCGCAGAAGCGGAAGATCCTCGGCGCCAACGCCCGGCGACTCTACGGTCTCGAGTAGCGATGGCCCAGGACTTGAGGTCGTTTCTGGACGAGGTCAAGCGCCGGCGCCCGGCGGACGTCCAGGTCGTCACCGCAGCCGTCGACCCGGCGTACGAGCTGACCGCGCTCGTGGTCAAGCTCGAGAAGGAGCGCCGGCAGCGCCCGGTGCTGCTGTTCGAGCACGTGAAGGGCACGTCCTTCCCCGTGCTCACCAACCTGCACGCCAGCCGCTCGCGGCTGGCGCAGGCCATCGGCTGCGCGCCGGACGCGACGCTCCAGACCTACCTGCGCGCGATGGAGCGGCCGGTGCCGCCGCGCGTCGTCGCCACCGGTCCGGTGAAGGAGGTCGTCCAGCGCGACGGCGCCGTGGACCTGTACGCCCTCCCGCAGATCGTGCACCACGAGGGCGACGCCGGCCCCTACATCACGGCCGCCATCTCGTTCGCGAAGGACCCGGCCTCCGAGACCTGGAACTGCGCCTACAACCGGCTGATGATCCAGGGCCGCGACACGACCTCGATCCACCTCACGCTCGGCAAGCACCTGTGGGAGTTCCAGCAGATCGCCGAGCAGCGCGGCGAGGCCCTGTCGCTCGCGCTCGTCGTCGGCGTCCACCCGGCCATCGCGCTGGGCGCGCTGGCCATCGGCTCCATCGACGAGGACGAGCGCGCGATCATGGGCGCGCTGCTCGGCGAGCCGCTCGAGCTGGTGAAGTGCGAGACCTCCGACGTGCTCGTGCCCGCGCACGCCGAGCTGGTGCTCGAGTGCGAGATCCTGCCGGGCAAGCGCACGGCCGAAGGCCCGTTCGGCGAGTTTACCGGCTACAGCCTCGGCGAGCGGCAGCGCGAGGTCGTCAAGGTCCGCGCGGTCACCCGGCGCCGTGACGCCGTGTTCCAGGACATCACGGTCGCCCACCTCGACCACATGCTCCTGTCGACGATCCCGATGGAGGCCAACCTCTACCGCGCGGTGCGGGCGATGGTGCCCTCGGTGCGCGCCGTGCGCGTGCCTGCCCCGTTCACCTGCTACGTCTCCATCGAGCAGCGGCTCACGGGCCAGGCGAAGAACGCGATCATGGCCGTCTTCGGGGCGGACCTGTACATGAAGCGCGTGGTCGTCGTCGACCACGACGTCGACGTCTTCGACGACCGCCAGGTGACGTGGGCCGTCGCCACGCGCTGCCAGCCCGACCGCGACCTGACGGTCATCACGCACGCGCGGGGCTCCGACCTGGATCCCTCGTCGCGCGAGGACGGCTACACGGCGAAGTGGGGCGTCGACGCCACGGCCAAGCCGTCGCTGGCCGGCTACACCCCGCGCCACCGGGTGCCGCCGGCGGTGTGGGAGCGGCTGCGGCTGGAGGACTTCCTGCCCTGAGTGTCGCCCGCCTGCTGGAGGCGAGCGCGCGCGCGCACGCCGGGCGCCCTGCGCTCGCCTGGGACGGCGGCCGCCTCCGGCACGACGAGCTCGACGCGCGCGCGAGCGCGCTCGCCCGCAGCCTCGACGCGCGCGGCATCCGCCCCGGCGATCGCGTCGCCGTCGCCCTGCCGAACGGCTGGCAGTTCGTGGTCGCGGTGCTGGGGGCGCTCAAGGCCGGGGCCACCGTCGCGCCGCTGGACCCCCTGCTCAAGACGCATGAGCGCGCAGACATCCTCGCCGACCTCCAGCCGGCGGCCGTGCTCGAGGCCGCGCCCGCCGAGGGCGCGGCCTGGCCCACGCGGGATCCGCGCGGACCGGCGCTCGTGCTCTACACCTCCGGATCGACCGGGCGTCCCAAGGGCGCCGTGCTCTCGCACGAGGCCGTCGCCAGCGCCATTCGCTCCTGGGCCGAGCCCGTCATGGCGCTCGAGCCGGGCGACGTCGTGCTCGCCGCCCTGCCGCTCTCGCACTCGTACGGGCTGAACGGCGCGCTGCTGGCGCCGCTGCTCGCGGGCGCCACGGTGCGCCTCGTCGAGCGCTTCGTTCCCCGGATGGTGACCGACGTGCTGCGGGGCGAGGGCGTGACCGTCCTTCCCGGCGTGGCCACGATGTTCCGGCGCCTGCTGGACGACGACCGGTTCACCGGCGGGCCCACGCTGCGCCTGGCGCTCTCGGGCGCCGCCCCGTGTCCGTGGGACCTCGCCCGCGAGTGGCGGGCGCGGACGGGCGTGCGCATCCTCCGCGGCTACGGGATGACCGAGCTGTTCCGGCCGATCTCGTACCTGGCCGCCGACATCGTCGATCTCCCCGACGCCATCGGCCGCGCCGTCCCGGGCGTCGAGCTCCGCATCGTCGACGAGGCCGGGCGCGTGCTGCCGCCCGGCGAGGTCGGCGAGCTCCTGATCCGCTCGCCGGCGGCGATGGATGGCTACCTCCATGCCGACGACGACACCCGCGCCATGCTCTCGGCCGGCTGGTTCCGTACGGGGGATCTCGCGTCGGTGACCGCCGGCGGCTGGGTCCGCATCGTCGGCCGCAAGCGCGAGCGGATCCTGCGCGGCGGCTACTCGGTGTTCCCGCCGGAGGTGGAGAGCGTGCTCCTCGCGCACCCCGAGGTGGCGGAGGCCGCGGTGGTCGGCGTCCCGCATCCGGAGCTCGGCGAGGAGGTCGCCGCGTTCGTCGCGCTGCGGCCCGGCGCGCGGGCGAGCGGCGACGACCTGACCGCCTACTGTCGCGACCGCCTGGCGGCCTTCAAGTACCCCCGGCAGGTGACGCTCGTGGCCGCACTGCCGCGGAGCGCGACCGGCAAGGTGCTCAAGGCGGAGCTGACGCGCCCGCGCTCTACCGGTCCAGCTCGACCAGGTACTCCTTGATGCGCCGGGCGTCGGCGGCGTCGGGCTTCAGCGCGAGGTAACGCTCGAAGGCCTCGCGGGCGCGGGCGCCGTCCTTCTGCTGGTAGTAGAGGAAGCCGAGCTGCCGGTGGGGCTCGGGCAGCGCCGGGTCGAGCTCCACCGCCCTGGCGTACGACGCGAGCGCCAGCGCGGCCGACTCGCGCTTCTGCTCCGCGTCGCGGGCGCGCTGCGACTGCAGCCGGTGCAGGTCGCCGTAGTACAGGTGCGCGACGGGGTCATTCGGGGTCACGGCGAGCACCCGGTCGAGCTGCCGCCGGGCGACCGCGAAGCGGCCGGCCCGGATGTCCTCGTACGCGTTGTCGCGCACGACCGACCGCATGCGGAGCCCGAAGTCCTCGGTGTCCACCACGGCGGCCGGCGAGGCGGCCGTGGCCGCGTAGCGCGTCCGCACGAGCTCGCGCGTGGTGTCGATGCGCTCCGTGAGCCGCGGGTGGCTGCCGAAGAAGAACGTCTCGAGCGAGCCGCGGTCCTTCGACTCCGCGCGCAGCAGCTCGAAGACCTTCGGCGCTTCCGCCGGGTCGTACCCGGCGCGCACGAGGCTCTCCATTCCTGCCTGATCGGCCTCGCGCTCCAGGTCCCGCCCGTACCCGTTGATGGCCGCGACGACGGCGAGCTGCAGGCCCAGGCCGAGGATCGCGTTGGCCGTCTGGCCGATGACCGCGGCGCCCACGTAGTCGCCGCTCCCGGCACGCGAGCCGGCCGCCGCCGCGACGCCGATCGAGGCGGCGACGGCGAGCACCGTGTAGAGGATCTGCTTGTTCCGCGCGTCGCGCTGGAAGCTCAGCGCGTGGCGGTGAGTCACGTGCGTCATCTCGTGGCCGAGGATGGTGGCCAGCTGCGCCTCGTTCTCGAGCCGGCTGAGCAGCCCCGTGTGGACGTAGATCTTGCCGTTCGGCATCGCGAACGCGTTCAGCGTCGGATCCCGGATGACCCCGAACTCGAAGCCGGGGCCGCCGGCCGCGCGCACCTCCTCCGACGTCAGGCGATCGCCGACCTGCGCCAGGTACTCCTCGAGCAGCGGGTCGTCGTACGGTCTGGCCTTCTTGAGGAGGGCTTCCTCCTCCTTCTCGGCCTTCGCCCACAGCGCCCGCTCGTCCGGCTCGGGGGTGAACGGCTGCCCGCCGGCGCCGATGGGAGCGACGCGGCGGCCGGCGCACGCCGACGCCAGCAGCGTCACGATGACCAGCCACGCGGCCGCCGCGCGCAGCCGCCTCACGCTAGTTCAGCGAGCCGAGCTTCTGCCGCACCTTCCGCAGCTCCTGGCGGAAGCCGTCGGCGTCGTGGGCGTTGGGGAAGCGGGTGAGATAGCGATCCCACGCGGCCGCCCCTTCGTGGAGCCGCTGCATGCGGACCAGCACCGTGCCGCGGTCGCGGAGGTGGACGGGCGAGTCGGCGTCCAGCACGAGCAACCGGTCGACCACGGCGAGCGCGCGCGGCCAGTCCTCCCGCCGCGCGTAGATGCCCTTCAGGTTGCGCAGCATGCGGACCAGGATGAGCCGCTTCGCGCACGGCGCCCAGTGGGCCTCGGCCAGCTTCACCGGCCGGCCCACCGCCCGCGAGGCCACGTCCGTCGCCTGCGCCGGCGTCAGCACGGCGCCGCCGTTGAAGGGATCGAGGAAGATGCGCCGCGCGCCGAGGCTGGCGCTCACGATGAAGTGACCGGGCAGGCTCACGCCCTCGACGTCGATGCCGACGCGGCGCCCGACCTCCATCGTGAGCACCGACAGCGTGATCGGGATGCCGAGCTTGCGGTCGAGCACGTCGTTGAGACAGGAGTTGCGGGGATCGTAGTACTCCTCGGCGTTGCCTCGAAAGCGCTCCTCCTCGAAGAGGAAGGCCAGCAGGCGCTGCAGCGCCGTCTGCGGATCGCCCGTCCCGGCGGCTCCCGAGCGCGCCGCCAGCTCGTCCAGCCGCGCGATCTCGCGCTCCACGCTCAGGTGTGGATGCTCGATGCGTGCGATGGCCAGGGCCGCCCGGCCGAGGTCGACGCCGCGCTCGTCGGCGCGCGCGAGCTCCTGGAAGACGCCGAGGTCGTCCATCAGCAGCCGGGCGCGTGGTGGATGCCGGCCGTCGCCAGGGCCTTCTGCTGGAGCTCCTCGGCCAGCGCCAGCGTGCGCCGCGCCGCTCGCGCTGCCCGCGCCTGCGCCTCCTCGGTCGCCGCCAGCCGCAGCAGGAGCGAGCGACCGAGCTCGTGGTGATAGCGCTCGTCGGGCTCGATGACCTCCCGGTAGAGGGTGGCGGTGGCCGCGTCGCCGACGCGCTCGCAGAAGTCGATGAACTGCCGGTTCTTCACCACCGCGATCGCCTCGCGCGTGAACTGCCCGGCCGCCACGCGCTCGACCGTCGTCGTCAGCGAGTCCAGATACTGGAAGAGCGGGCCGAAGCCGCCGGCGAGCGGGTCGACCGCCTCCGGATCGACGCCCAGCTCGCGGAGCCGCTCCGCGATCATGCGGAAGTGCTTCGCCTCGTCGCCGGCCTGGCGGGCGAACGCCATCTTCACGCCAACGTCGTCGGTGGCCACCAGCCAGCGCGCGGCGATCTCGGTCGCCTCCACCTCGTTCCGCAGCGCGACCTTGAGGAGGTTCGGGACGTTGAGGGCGCCGCGCACCTCGGCCTTCAGCGTCGCGTCCGGGGCGAGCCCGCGCAGCGCCGCCTGATTCTCCGCGTCGAGCCCGGCGACGAACTCCGCCGCGGTCATCCGCCGACCCCGTCGCGCAGCAGGGTGGGCAGCTCCTGCGTGAGCGTTTCCTTCGTCACCACGCGCCGGCACCGGGCGTGCCACGGCTGCGTCTGCTTCGCGAGCGCGTGCGTGGTGTAGCCGAGCACCGGCGGCCGCCGCGCCGGATCGAGGCGGTCGAGCGCCGAGAAGACCCCGTCGTAGTCGACGCCGCCCGTGAGGTCCAGCAGGACGAATCGCGGCGGGGAGGACAGCGCCGTGCCGAGCTCGTCGGCCGACCGCGCGAACTGCAGGGGCACGCCGACCAGTCGAGCCGTCTCGCGGATCCGGGCCACGAAGAAGAGATCCTTCACGACGGCCAGGACCCCCGGCGCCTCCTCGGTGCTGCTAGTCACTCTGCTCTCGAATGCCGAGCCAGTAGCGGTTCCACTCGGCGATGTGCGACAGGGTCCGCATGTCCCGGATGCGGTCGACGTAGACTATGCCGTTCAGGTGATCGGTCTCGTGCTGGATGACGCGCGCGAAGAAGTCCTTCGCGACGAGGTCCACGCGCCGGCCGTCGCGGTCGAGGCACTCCAGGCGCACCGCCGTGTGGCGCGGGACCACGCCCCGCATGTCGGGCACCGAGAGGCACCCCTCCCACCCGTCCGCCATCTCGTCGGTCAGCGGCGTCACGACGGGATTGATGACGACGGTCAGCGGCACCTCGGGAGCATCGGGATACCGGGGATTCCTCTGGACCTCGATCACCGCGATCTGGCGGAGGGTGTGGACCTGATTGGCGGCGAGGCCGGCGCCGTCGTACTCGCGCATCGTCTCGATCATGTCGTCGATGAGACGCTGGATCTCAGGAGAGCCGACCTCTTCCGGAGGAACCGGCCTGGCCGGCTCTCGCAGGACCGGGTGGCCGAGTCGCGCGACTTTCAGGATCGCCATGACCCCAAAAAGTGTAACACGTGCGTCGCGCGCGCCGGCCGCCCGGCCCGCGGGGAACGTCACTTCGTCTCGATCTTCCCCACGCGGCGGACGCCCTCGGCGAGCCGTCGCGCGTCGGTCTCGAAGAACGCCTGGAACTCGGCGCCCTGCTTGAAATTCACCGGCGTCTGCAGCTTGTCCATGGCCGTCTTGAAGTCGGGATCCTCGACCGCCTCGCGCACGGTGGCGCGCAGCTTCGCGAGCACGGGCTCCGGCGTCGCCCGCGGCGCGAACAGCCCCGCCCAGATGTAGAACTCCGCCGTCGGATACCCCAGCTCCTTGAAGGTCGGCACGTCGGGCAGCGCGGCGAGGCGCTTGTCGCCCCACCCGCCCAGGACGCGGAGCTTGCCGGACTTGATGTGCGGCAGCACGACCGACGGTCCCGACGCGAGCGCGTCGACGTGGCCGCCGAGGACGGCGGTCAGCGCGGGCCCGCCGCCCGCGTGGGGCACGTGACGCAGCTTGATGTCGGCCGCCTGGGAGAGCAGCTCCATCGCCATGTGCAGCGTGCCGTAGATGCCGGACGACGAATACGAGATCTGGCCCGGCCGCTGCTTCGCGTCCTCGATGAACTCCTTCGCCGTCCTCCAGGGCTTGTCGGCGGGGACGACGAGGATCGTGGGGTCGGCGGAGATGAGCGCGATCGGCGCGAACTGGTCCACGGTGAACGCGGGCGGGCGGCCGAACAGCTTGTCCGCCTCCGGGATGATCGAGATCGACGACAGCGCGAGAAGCAGCGTGTAGCCGTCGGGCTTCGCCACCGCGACGGACTGCATGCCGACGGCGCCGGCGGCGCCGGTCTTGTTCACGACGCCGACCGGACTCTTGAGGACCTTCTCCATGGCGGCCGCCACCGGGCGCGCGGTGAGATCGGCCACCCCTCCGGGCGGGAACGGCGCGACGATCGTGATGGGGCGAGACGGGAACGGCTCCTGGGCGCCCGCCGTGACCGGCGGGGCGCCGAGCGCGAGCAGCAGGACGGCGAGGACGAGTCGGCGACCGGGCATCACGATTCCCCCTTTTCGACGAGCGCCATCCGGGCGCGCCAGTCGAGACCGCGACGGACGAAGGTTCGAAGCGACAGCGCCATCATGGCCAGCGCGACCACCAGGAGCGTGGCCGCGATGGGGCGCTGGAAGAAGATACCGTAACGGCCGTCGGACATGGCGAGCGACTGTCGCAGCGCCAGCTCGATCATGGGCGCCAGCACCACACCGAGCACGATCGGGGCCGTCTCGAAGCCGAGCTTGCGCAGGACGTAGCCGAGCAGCCCCATCGTGAGCATGATCCACACGTCGACCACCGAGCCGTTCACCGCGTACACGCCGAGGATCGAGAACGTGAGGACCGCCGGGTAGAGGTACGGGTACGGCACCCGCAGCAGGTTCACGAAGAGCCCGACGAGCGGCAGGTTCAGGATCAGCAGCACGAGGTTGCCCACGTACATCGAGGCGATGAACCCCCAGAACAGCTGCGGCTGCTGGCTGATCAGCAGCGGGCCGGGCGACACGCCGTGCACCATCATGGCGGCCAGCATCACCGCCGGGATCGGCCCCGACGGCACGCCCAGCGCCAGCATCGGCACGAACGCGCCGGACGTCGCCGCGTTGTTCGCGGACTCGGGGCCGGCCACCCCCGGCACCGCGCCGTGGCCGAACTGCTCGGGACGCCGGGACAGCTTCTTCTCCAGCGCGTACGACACGAACGACGAGATCACGTGCGCCGAGCCGGGAATGATCCCCACCAGGAAGCCGAGGCCCGTCCCGCGTGCGATCGGCGCCCCGGCCTCGCGCCACTCGGCCCGCGACGGCAGCAGCTCGCGCAGGCGCGGCTTGATGACCTCCGGCGGCACCGGCTGTCCGGCGGTGGCGAGGATCTCGGCGAGACCGAAGAGCCCGACCGCCACCGGCACCACGCCGAGCCCGTCGCCCAGCTCGACCATCCCGTAGGCGAACCGGAAGTAGCCGCTCATCTGGTCGATGCCGACCATGCCGAGGAGCAGGCCGAGGGCCGCCATGGCGAGCGACTTCAGCATCGACCCCGACGACATGTACGCGAGCACGAGAAGGCCGAACAGCAGCAGCGCGAAGTACTCCGGGGGCCCGAAGCGGAGCGCGAACTCCGCGAGCGGCGGCGCCAGCAGCATGAGGGCCACCACGCTGACGGTGCCGGCCACGTAGGAGCCGACGGCGGCGATGGCGAGGGCGGCGCCGGCGCGGCCCCTGCGCGCCATCGCGTAGCCGTCGATGCACGTCATCACCGACGCCGCCTCGCCCGGGATGCGCATCAGGATCGAGGTCGTGGACCCGCCGTACATGGCGCCGTAGTAGATGCCGGCCAGCATCACGATCGCGCGGGTGGCGTCCATGCCGAACGTCGCGGGCAGGAGCAGGCTGATGCCGGCCAGCGGGCCGACGCCGGGCAGCACGCCGACGAGGGTGCCGATCACGCACCCGACGAACGCGTACAGCAGCACGGACGGCGACAGGGCGACCGAGAAGCCGACGGCGAGGTTCTGCAGCGTCTCGGCCATCTAGAGCCCGAACGGCCCCCGCGGCAGCGGGACGCGCAGGACGCCGTCGAACAGCAGGAAGGTGCCGCCGGCGAAGGCGACGGCGAAGACGAGCGCGGCCACCGGACGCTTGCGCTCCACCACCCCCAGCAGGAAGAGCAGCACGACGAGCATGGTGAGGCGATAGCCGAGCCGCTCGAGCCCCAGGGCGGCGAACACGCAGGCCCCCGCGATGGCGACCACGTGGCGCCACTCGCGGAACCCGAGTGCTCCCGGCCGGGGAGCGTCCCCGCCGAGGGCGGCGATAACCACGCCGCCGAGCAGCAGGAGCGCGGCGAGCACGGTCGGCATGTATGCCGGCCCCGGGTTGCCGAGGCTGCCGAGGGGCAGCACGCGGCTCTGCCAGAGGACGAAGAGCGCGACCAGGGCCAGAGCCGCGCCGGCGAGCCGGTCGACGGTCAGCATCGTGCCTGCCCTACGCGAGCCCGAGGAACCGCACGGCATTGCCGTGCTCGATGCCCGTCCGCACCGCGGCGTCGAGGCCCGCGCCCGCCAGGAAGCCGGCGGGGTCCGCCTCACCCATGTCGAACGGATAGTCGCTCCCGACGACGACGCGCTCGGCCCCGAGCGCCTCCACGACGAACCGAAGATTGGCCGCGGACAGCGTGAGCGAGTCGACGTAGAGGCGGCGCGCGTACTCCCGCGGCTCGCGCGGGATCGCCGCCGGCCCCTCGGGCCGCACACGCCAGCCGTGGTTCAGGCGGGCCAGCGTGAAAGGGAATGCGCCGCCGCCGTGGGCGAAGCAGATGCGGAGATCGGGCAGCCGTTCCAGCACGCCGCCGAAGATCAGCTTCGAGATGGCGAGCGCCGTCTCGAGCGGGTTGCCGACGATCAGCGGGAAGTAGTACTTCGTCAGCCGCTCCTGCCCGATCAGGGGCGCGGCCGGATGGACGAACACCGCCATGCCGAGCTCCCGGCACGCGACGAAGAAGTCGAACAGCGCGGGATCGTCGAAGTCGCGCCCGGCCGGGCACGTGCCGATCTCCACCGCGCGCAGCCCCAGGCCCTCGCGGGCGTGCCGGAGCTCGGCCACCGCGAGCGCGGGATCCTGCAGCGGAACGGTCGCCATGCCGAGGAACCGGCGTGGGTGGCGCGCCGCGATGGCCGCCACGTTCTCGTTCTGGAGCCGGGCGAACGCCTGGGCGGCCTTCGCCTCCGCCCAGTAGCAGAACATCACGGGCGGCGGCGAGAGCGCCTGCACGTCGATGCCGAGGCGGTCCATGTCCTCGATGCGCCGCTCGGCGTCCCACGCGCGGTCGTCGATGTCGCGGAAGAACCGGTCGCCCGTCATGATCGTCGCGTGACAGGCGTCTCGTGCCACGAGGCGAGGCCATCTGCCGCCGCCGAAACGCCCCGCCCAGTCGTCCCAGCGCGCCGGCACCACGTGGGTATGGACGTCGATCCGCATGCAGCGTCTCCTGACGCCCCGCGCACGCGCGGGATCGTGCGCGACACTCTACAGGAGGATCAGCGAGGACGCGGGCGGAAAGACACGGATGCCGTGGCGACGCCGGGGCCGGCGCCGCCACGCACCCTCCCTGCCCTGCCTGCGCAGCAAGGCACATACCAGCAAGGCGGTGAGAGCCCTATGCCGACGCGCGGTTGGCGACGACGATCGCGGCGTTGCGCGCGAGGCCCGTGCGGCGGGCGCGCTTCAGCGGCGAGCCGCGGAAGCGCTCGCGGAACTCCGCGTCGGTCATCGCGACGAGGCGCTCGGGCGGGCCGGGCGGCACGCCGGACGAGAAGGCCGGGTCGCGCGCGGGCGGAGCCCGGCGGTTCCACGGACACACTTCCTGGCACACGTCGCAGCCGAACAGCCAGTCGCCGATGGGCGCGCGCAGCGACTCGTCGATTGGGCCGCGGTGCTCGATCGTCAGGTAGGAGACGCACCGCCGCGCGTCGAGGGTGTACGGCGCGACGAACGCGCGCGTCGGGCAGGCGTCCAGACACGCCCGGCACGTTCCGCAGCGGTCCGCGACGACGCCGTCCGGGACCAGCTCCGCCGTCGTGAGCACGATGCCGATCAGGAAGTACGAGCCGAGGCCGGGGGCGATGAGGTTCGTGTTCTTCCCGAACCAGCCGAGGCCGGCGCGCGCGGCGAGGCCGCGCTCGAGCACCGCGCTCGTGTCGACCGACGCCCGGCTCCGCACCTCGGCGCCGCCCGCCTCGCGCAGGATGTCCTTGAGCGCGTGCAGGCGGGGCCGGATCACGCGGTGGTAGTCGCGTCCTCGCGCGTAGCGCGCGACGCCGTGCCAGGCCGGGTCGTCGTCCCGCGGCGCGTAGTTCAGCGCGACGGCGACGACCGAGCGGCAGCCGGGCAGCAGGCGGGAGGGATCGAGACGCGCCGCCCGGCCCTCGGCGAGGTAGTGCATGTCGCCGGCGTAGCCCGCCTCGAGCCACCGCTCGAAGGCCGCGCCGTGCTCCGGCAGCCCCGCCGGCCCGACGGCGACGCGGTCGAAGCCCAGCTCCAGCGCGCGGTCCTTCACGGCCCGCGTGAGCGCGAGCCCCGTGAGCATCACGGCCGGCGCGCCTTCGCGACCAGGTGGCTGCGCGTCAGCGTCCGGCCGCCGTCCTCGAGGAACTTGATGTAGCGAAACCACCGGCCGTCCGACTTCCACTTCTCCGCCAGCCCGATGGCCGCGGCGAGCCCCTGCTCGACCGACTCGAAGCGCTGGAC
>DASUPA010000042.1:0-6617 GCA_036276335.1 Candidatus Methylomirabilota bacterium
CGGGCCCGCGTCGAGACGGACGGCCGCATCGTGCCGATGGACTTCCGCGTGTCGGTCATTCCCGGCTACTACGGCGAGAACGCGGTGATCCGCATCCTCGACCCGCGGGGGGCCCCGGAGTCGCTCGCTGCCCTGAAGATGGCGCCCCCGGTCACGGAGCGGCTCGAGCACCTGATCCAGTCGTCGGCGGGGATGATCCTGGCCACCGGCCCCACCGGCTCCGGCAAGAGCACGAGCCTGTTCGCGATCATGAAGTCGGTCTACCGGCCGGAGATCAAGATCGTGACCGCCGAGGACCCGATCGAGTACGTCTCGCCGCAGTTCTGCCAGCACCAGGTCGACGAGCGCGTCGGCAACACCTTCGCCTCGTACACGCGCGCGTTCCTGCGCCACGACCCGGAGGTCATCATGCTCGGCGAGATCCGCGACGCCGAGACCGCGGAGCTCGCCTTCCGTGCCGCCCAGACGGGGCATCTCGTGCTGAGCACGCTGCACACGAACGACGCGCTCGGGGCCGTCACCCGTCTGAAAGATCTGGGCGTCGACACCACGGTGATCACGTCCGCGCTGATCGGCGTCGTCGCCCAGCGGCTGGTGCGCGAGATCTGCTGGAACTGCAAGGAGCCGTACACGCCGCCGGCCTCGCTCCTGACCGCGACGTTCGAGGTGACGCCGGGCGACCTGCGCTGGTACCGGGGCGCCGGCTGCGCCGCGTGCCACCACACCGGCTACCGGCGTCGGCTCGCGATCACCGAGCTGTGGACGCCCACGCTGGACGACGTGCTCCTCATCAACCAGGACGCGCCCTTCGACGCCATCACGGCGTCCGCGGCCAAGAGCACGTACTCGATGGCGACGGACGCGCTGGCGAAGCTCCGAGAGGGGCGCACGACGCTCGAGGAGCTCCTGCGCGTGCTTCCGCCCTCCGCCCTGCGGGAGCTGCGCGCCACCCTCGTCTGACGGGTGCGCCGGCCCGCGTCTCCGGACGATCCGCCGCTCAGGGCTTGGGGACGCGGAGCGTCTTGCTGATCATGAGGGAGCCGGAGAGCACGAAGAGCAGCACGAGCGGGTGAAGCACGAACGGGCCCAGCCCGACCATCCCGAGCGGAAGCGCCGGCCCGATCCGGCCGAGCCACGTCAGCAGGACGAGGAGCAGGACCAGCAGCGTGCTGCTCGGGATCGGCACCCCCTCGAAGTACGTGACCTTGCCCCGGGCGCCCGCCAGCGAGTCGGCCGTGACGTTGTAGCGCGCGAGGCGGCTGATCCCGCACGCCACGAAGTAGAGGAGCGCGACGGCGTCCCAGCCGCCGCTCATGCCCACCGCGTACGCCAGGCAGGCGGGTGCCACGCCGAAGCTGATCACGTCCGCCAGCGAGTCGAGCTCCCGCCCCAGCGGCGACGTGTCGTGCCGCCAGCGCGCGATGCGGCCGTCCAGGACGTCGAAGACCAGCGCCAGCACCACGAGGAGCCCCGCCGCGTAGAGCGCGCCGGCCCGCGCCGCGCGGACGTGCTCCATGGCGAGGAAGATGGCGGCGGTGCCGCAGGCGCCGTTCGCCAGCGTGAAGACGTCGGCCAGGTGGAAGTCGCGGATCAGCGAGAAGTGGCGGCGGCGCTCGGCGCTCACGGCTTCATTCTAGGTGGCCACGCGCCCCGCGGCCACGGCGCTCACTCCTCCGGCGTCGGCAGCGCCTCGACGCGGCCCGAGCTCTCGCGGGCGCGCTCGTTCTGCTCGGCGCGGACGCGGCGCATGAGCGGGATCAGCGGCAGGATCGCCAGGAAGATCATCGAGATCAGCCAGAAGTCGTCGACGTAGGCGAGCAGCTGCGCCTGCTCGGTCGTCTCGCGGTACAGCATGGCGAGCGCGCGCCGCCCCGCCGTGAACGAGTCGGCGCCCTGGCTCAGGAAGTGCTCGGTCCATTCCCTGAGCCGGCCCGTCGTCTCGGCGCTCCAGACGTCCACGTGGCCGACGAGCGTCGTCTGGTGCTCCTGGCTGCGGCGCACGAGCAACGTGGTCGCCATCGCGACCCCGACGCTGCCGCCGATGTTGCGCACGACGTTGTAGGCGGCGGTGGCGTTGCCCAGCCGCTCCAGCCGGATGGTCGCCAGCGTGAGCGTCTGGAGCGGCACGAAGATGAATCCCATCGAGAATCCCTGGAGGAAGCGCGGCCAGGCGAGCGCCCAGTAGTCCATGTCGAGGGTGAGCCGGGTCATCAGCGTGGTGGCGAAGAAGTTGAGGAGGCAGCCGAACGCGAGGAGGAGCCGCTGATCCATGCGCGCCACGAGCCGGCCGGAGACCATGAGCGCCAGCATGGTGCCGATGCCGCCGGGGGCGAGCACGAGCCCGGCGTTCCAGGCGTCGTAGGCGAGGATCTTCTGCGTGTACAGCGCGATCAGCAGCATGCTCGAGTTGAAGCCGAGGCCCACCAGGGCGATGCAGACGGTGCCGACGGCGAAGTTGCGGTCGTTGAAGACGGTGAGGTCGAGGATCGGCTCGCTGGTGGTCAGCTCGCGGACGAGGAAGCCGGCCAGCGCGCACACCGCGAACACGAAGAGGGCCACCACGAGCGTCGAGTCGAACCAGTCCTCCTTCTCGCCGAGGTCCAGCCCCAGCTGCAGGAACCCGAAGCCGAACACCATGAGGACCAGCCCGAGCGCGTCGATCCCGCGCGGCTTCTTCACGAACGGCGAGTCGAAGAGGAACGCGCTGACCATCAGGAAGCCGAGCACGCCGATGGGCAGGTTCACGTAGAAGATCCAGCGCCAGGACCAGTTGTCGGCGATCCAGCCCCCGAGCGTCGGCCCCAGGATCGGCGCCATCATGATGCCGATCCCCCACACGGCCATGGCGGTGCCCCGCTGCCGGAGCGGAAAGATCTCCCACATGATCGCCTGCGCCATCGGGATGACGGGCCCGCCGCCGAGCCCCTGGAGCACGCGCATGGCCACCAGGAATTCCAGGTTCGGCGCGATGCCGGACAGGAACGAGCTGGCGGTGAAGAGCACGGTGCAGATCATGAAGAAGCGGCGGCGCCCGAAGCGGGCGGAGAGCCACCCGGTGGCCGGGATGGCCACCGCGTTGGCGGCGAGGTACGAGGTCACGACCCAGGACATCTCCTCGATGCCGGCCGACATCGAGCCCTGCATGTGCGGCAGCGCGACGTTGGTGACGCTGGTGTCGAGCACCTGCATGACGGTGACCATCATCACGGAGAGCGTGATGGCCCATCGGCGCGCGGGCGAGATCGGCGTGTCGGTCATGGCGGACGCCCTGCGATTCTACGCCCGGGCGCCGGAGGCGTTCCGGCGCGCGGGGCGCGGCCGGGCGGCGGCGTCAGAGACGGAAGCCGAACCGCGGGGCTGGCGGCCGGCGTCGGCGCGGCGGTGTCCACGCCCACGAGGACGGCCTGCCCGGCGTCCAGGCCGCCATCGACGATCTCCGTCGCCGTGCCATCGGTGATGCCGAGCGTCACCTCGACGGGCGCGGGGCGCCCGTCGGCGCCGAGGACCCAGACGACGCCCGACCCCGGCGCGGCCGGGCCGGGTGGGAGATCGGACTGCGCCGTGCCGTGGGCGCCCGCCGCCGGGACATTCTCAGGCAGTTCCTGATCGAGGCGGTGGCGGTCTCGCTCGCGGGCGGCCTGATCGGCATCGTGGTCGGCGTCGCGGCCGCGTGGGCCATCGGTTACTTCGCCGGATGGCTGGCGCCCATCCAGGCCCGCGCCGTCGTCCCGGCGTTCCTCTTCGCCGCGGCGATCGGCATCTTCTTCGGCTTCTATCCCGCCCGCAAGGCGTCGCGCCTGAACCCGATCGACGCGCTCCGGTACGAGTGATGCGTCGTCCCCTCGTGGAGGTAGCCATGTCGGCCACGCGCCCGATCGCGATCGTCCTGCTGATCACCGCCGGCCTCGTGGGCGTCGCGGCGCTCCAGGTCTCGGCGCTCCAGGTTGCCGCGCCCGAGGGCGCCGATCCCCAGGCGGACGAGGAGCCAGGCGCGATCGGCCGCACGCCCCCGCGCCTCGCCTTCGTCGACGGCCAGGTCTCCTTCTGGCGTCCGGGCGCCGACGAGTGGGTCGCCGCCCGGCTCAACACGGCGCTGGCCGCGGGCGACGAGCTGTACACGGGATCCCCGGGGAACCTCGAGCTCCAGATCGGCGCGCGTGCGTACGTGCGCGCGTGGGCCGGCACGCACGTGGGCATCGCCAGCCTCGAGCCGGACTTCGTGCAGCTGAGGCTGACGACGGGCTTCCTGTCGCTCGACCTCCGCCGCGTCGACCCCGGGCACACGGTCGAGCTGGACACGCCGAACGCCGCGTTCACGATCGAGCACCCCGGCTACTACCGGATCAACGTGACCGAGGGCCACACGTCCTTCATCACGCGGCGCGGCGGCCGCGCGATGGTGACGCTCCCGGACAACGCCACGGCGGCGGTCGCGGCAAGCGAGCAGCTCGTCGTGGAGGGCACCGAGCATCCGCAGATGTCGACGTACGTGGCGCCCGAGCTCGACGCCTGGGATCGCTGGAACTACGCCCGCACCGCCGCGCTGATCGATTCCCTGAGCAGCCGGTACGTGCCGCCCGGCGTCTACGGCGTCGACGACCTCGACTATTCCGGCTCCTGGCGCGTCGTCGAGACGTACGGCGCGGTCTGGGTGCCGACCGGGGTGCCGGTCGGCTGGGTCCCGTACAGCGTGGGAAGCTGGCAGTGGGACTTCTTCTTCGGCTGGACCTGGGTGGATGCCGCGCCGTGGGGCTGGGCGCCCTACCACTACGGTCGCTGGGTCCTCGTGAGCGGTGTGTGGGCGTGGGCCCCCGGTCCGATCCTGGTGCGACCGGTCTACGCTCCGGCGCTCGTCGCGTTCCTCGGGCCTCGCGTCGGCGTCCGCATCGGGGTCGCGGGGCCGGCGGTGGGCTGGGTGGCGCTCGGGTGGGGTGAGCCGGTCATTCCGTGGTGGGGCCCTGCCGGATTCATCGGCGTCCCCCGCTGGCTCGGCTGGGGCGGGCCGCGGATCGTCAACAACGTGGTCATCCACCGCACCACGATCGTGCACGCGCACGACGTGAAGACCTACCGGAACGCGGACGTCCGACACGCCGTCACGGTCGTGCCGCGGGACCGCTTCGGACGCGGCTCCGTGCCGTCGACGCGGGTCGCGGTCGACCCGGGCCACCTCGAGCCGATCCGCGGAAAGCCGGACATCGCGCCGGAGCGCAGGAGCCTCGTGCCCGACACGGCGCGCGGTGTGCGGCCGCCGGACGACGCCATCCGGCGCCCGGTCGTGGCGACGCGGCCGCCCGTCGATCCGGCGCCCCGCCTCGAGGAGCAGGGCATCGCCGGGGCGCGGAAGACGCCCGCCGTTCCGCCACGGCTGGTCACGCCGCCCGCGCGCACGACTCGCCCCGGGGCCACGCCGCGCCCGCCGTGCGGCGAGAGCACGATCGAGCGCTCGCGGCCGGCGCCGCCGCCGAGCCCGGGGCGCGAACAGCCGCCGACGGGTACCACGCGCGCTCCGTCCTCTCGGGCCCCGGCGCCGCAGAAGCCGGGCGCGGCGCAGCCGTCTCCGCGTGCGACGCCGCCCGCGACCACGCCGCCGGCCAAGGCGCCGGCGCCGAAAGTCCAGACGCCGACGCCGAAAGCTCAGACGCCGGCACCGAAGGCCCAGACGCCGGCACCGACGGTCCCGCAGCCGGCGCCGAGGGTCCAGACGCCGGCGCCTCCGCCGACGCCGGGTGGTGAGGTGCGGCCGACGCCGGCGCCGTCTCGCGTCGAGCCGCGGGCGACGCCGCCGTCGGCGCGAGCGCAGACACCGGCCCCGCGGCCCCGCGCCCTGCCGGGAGAGCCGGCGAACCGCGTCTTCCCCGGGCGATCCGGGGCGGCACCACGCGAGCGCCACTGAGACGCCTGCCGTGACGCACAGGCGAGCGGCGGATGGGGCTCGGCATTGCGAGCCCCGCCCTGCGGGCGGTACGCTCGCCTCGCAGACGTGACGGATGGTCGCGGTGAGCGGTGTGCGTCCAGCGCGCCGGCTCCTTCTCGACGAGGTGGTATCGATGCCGAGCAGCCGAGAGTTCGAGGCGCTCTTCACCGCCGCACTCGACGCCGTGTTCATCGCCGACGACGCGCGGGTCCTCATCGCCATCAATCCCGCGGCCTCGCGGCTGCTCGCCCGGCCGGCGCGGGACGTGGTCGGCCGCCGCTTCGACGAGTTCCTCGAGCACCCCGGCGAGATCGACGCCGCGTGGGAGGCGTTCCTGGCCGGCGGACGGCGGACCGGGGAGCTTCGCGTGGTCCGCGCCGGCGGCGCGCTGTGCGACGTCGAGTACAGCGGCACGGCCAACTTCGTGAGTGGCCAGCACCTGGGCATCGTGCGCGATGTCACCGAGCGGCGGGCGGCGCAGGCGCGCGAGGCGCTCCGCCTGCGCGAGACGGAGACGCTGCTGGCGGTCAGCCGGACGCTCAGCGCCACGCTCGATCCTACCGAGACGATGCGGCGGGTCGCGCGCGAGATCGCGCACGCGCTGAATGCCGACATGGTCGGGGCCTATCGCGCCGATCCGGGGGACAACGTCCTCTGGCCCGTGGCGGGGTATCGCGTCCCCAAGGCGATGCTGCCGACG
>DASUPA010000043.1:0-7120 GCA_036276335.1 Candidatus Methylomirabilota bacterium
GCCGGAGCGACTCCTCGGGCGTCGTGTGCGTGTGCGCCATGATCGCGGGCGGCTCGTAGGCGGCGATCGACACGAGCGTGAGGTCGAAGGGACCGAGCCGCTCGCCGATCCGCCGGAAGCCGTCGTAGTAGCCGGTGTCGCCGGCGAAGAACAGGCGGCGCTCCCGGCCGGCGATCGCCCAGCCCGCCCAGAGCCGCCGGTTCGTATCGAACGGAGTCCGCCCCGACCAGTGCTGCACCGGGGTCGCCGTGAACGTCACGGAGCCGATGGTCCGGCTCTCCCACCAGTCGAGCTCCTCCACGTCGGCGATGCCCGCCGCCCGGAACCACGCCTTGAAGCGGAGCGGGACGAAGAAGCGTGGCCGGTGGGCGGCCGCGAGGCGCTGCACCGTCGGGCGGTCCAGATGGTCGTAGTGGTCGTGGGAGATCACCACGGCGTGGATCGGCGGCAGGTCCTCGAAGGCCAGCCCCGGCGGGTTGAAGCGTCGCGGTCCCGCGAAGCGGACGGGGCTGGCGCGCTCCGAGAACTGCGGATCGGTCAGCACGTTGACGCCGTCGAGCTGCACGAGCACGGTGGCGTGCCCGATCCACGTGATCGTCGGCCCGCGGTGGTCGCGGAGCGCGCGGCCGTCGTTGGCGACGCGGGGGAACTCCGGCGCCGCCGGGCCACCGGTGAGCGCGGCCCACAGGCGCCGGGCGCGGAACGTTTGGAGCGCCCAGAAGTCCGGCCGCTGGAATGCGGGGTCCTCGTTCACGAAGCCGCGGGCGCGGTGGTGCGGCGGCGCCGAGGGCAGCGGCCCGCCGACGCCCACGCAGCCGGAGGCGATCAGCAGCACCGCGGCGGCCACGAGCGCCGCCGCCGGGCCCCGGCGACGCCTCAGTGGCGGTCCCCGGTCGGAAGCTCCACGATGAACGCCGCGCCGCCCCCGGGGCGGTTCTCGGCGTGCAGCCGGCCGCCATGCTGGCCGACGATGCCGTAGGAGACGGAGAGGCCGAGGCCGCTGCCCTCGCCCGGCGGCTTCGTGGTGAAGAACGGATCGAAGATGCGGGGCAGCGCCTCGGTCGGGATGCCGGGCCCGTTGTCGATGATCTCGACGACCACCCGCTGGTCCCGCGGCCGCACGCGCAGCGTCAGCACGCGCTCGCCCGGGCGGCGCAGCAGCGCCTGGTGCGCGTTCTGGATGAGATTCAGCAGCACCTGCTGGATCTTGTTCTCGTCCGCCCACACCGGCGGGCACGGCGTGAACTCCGTGACGACGCGGATCTTGTCACGCTCGAGCTGGTAGGTCTTCAGCGCCAGGACGCGCTCGACCTGGTCGGAGATCGCGCACGGCCGGCGCTCGGGCGGATAGTGCCGCGCGAAGAGCAGCAGGTTCTGGACGATGCGCGCCGCGCGCGAGGCCTCGTCGGCCATCATCTCGACGCGCTCGCGCACCGCCACCGGCACGTCGCCGCTCCCGAGCAGCAGCTGCGCCTGGCCGAGGATGGTCGTCAGCGGGTTGTTGATCTCGTGGGCGATGCCCGAGGCGAGCTCGCCCACCGCGGAGAGCTTCTCGGCGTGCACGAGCTCCGAGTACAGCCGCGCGTTGTCGAGGGCGATGCCGATCTGGTGCGCGGTCGCCTCGAGCAGCGCCACCTCCCCCGGCGAGAACGGGTCGCGCGTCTGGCGCCCGAGCGACAGCATGCCGAGAAGCCGGCCGCGGGCCTGGATCGGCACCGAGACGAAGCCGTGGATGTGATCCCGCCGCACGGCGTCCTCGGCGCTCGGCAGGACGTCCGGCGAGCCCTGGATGTCGGTGACCACCACCGTCTTGCCGGCGGCCGCCGCTCCGCCGATGAGCCCCTGGCCGACCGGCAGCAGGCGGTTGACCTGGCGCAGCCGCGGCGAGAGGCCACGGTCGCCGCGCAGCTCCAGCGTGGCGCCGTCGGTCGAGAGCAGGTGGAAGCTGGCGATCTCGTGGCCGGTCACGTGGGTGAGCGCGTCGAGAGCGGTGCGCAGGACGGCCTCCACGTCGAGCGTACGGCTGACCGTCTCGGCGACGGTGTAGAGGATCCGGAAGTGGGGCTCCATCGTCAGACGGCTCGCCCCTGCATGCCGCGATCTTATCAGGCGGCCTGCCGGCCCACCCAATCGTAGACGCGGGCCAGCGCAGCATCGAGCTGGCTCGCGTCTGGGGCGCCGCCCTGGGCCAGGTCCGGCCGGCCGCCGCCGCGCCCGCCCGCGGCCTGCGCGACCTCCTGGACCAGCTTGCCGGCGGGGAAGCGCTTCGAGAGGTCCCGGGTGACCGCGGCCACGAGGCTCACCTTGCCGTCGACGACGCCCGCGACGCAGACGATGCCCGAGCCGAGTCGATCACGCAGCGTGTCGGCGAGCGCCCGGAGGCCGTCGGCGTCGAGGCCGTCGATGCGGCCGGCCACCACCGCCACGCCGTTCACCTGTCGCGCCGTCGAGACGAGGTCCTCCGCCTTCGACCGGGCCAGCTTCGTCTCCATCTCCGCGAGCTGGCGCTCGAGCAGCTTCTGCTCGTCGAGCAGCTTGCGCAGCCGCTGCGGGGCGTCCTCCGGCGAGATTCTCAGAATGTCGGCGATCTCCCGGAGCACGCGGTCGCGCCGGGCGACGGTCTCCACCGCCGCGCTCCCCGCCACCGCCTCGATGCGCCGGACTCCGGCCGCCACCGCGCCCTCCTCGGCGATCTTGAAGAAGCCGAGCTGGCCGGTGACGTCCAGGTGCGTGCCGCCGCACAGCTCCGTCGAGAAATCGCCGATCCGGATGACGCGCACGCGGTCGCCGTACTTCTCGCCGAAGAGGGCGATCGCCCCGGCCGCGAGCGCCGCGTCGAGGTCCATCTCGCGGTACGTCACCGGCGTGTTGGCCTGGACCTGCTCGTTGACGAGCTCCTCGATCTGCTCCACCTCGCGGTCCTTCAGCGACGCGCCGTGGGAGAAGTCGAAGCGGAGGTGATCGGGCGCCACCAGCGAGCCCGCCTGGGTCACGTGGGTGCCGAGCACCCTGCGGAGCGCCGCGTGGAGCAGGTGCGTGCCGGTGTGGTGCTGGCGGAGGCCCTGGCGGCGGGGCGAGTCGACGGCGACCGCGACCTCCTCGTTCTCGTGGAAGCCGCCCTGCCGCACCTTCACGCGGTGCACGATGAGCTTCGAGCCGCGGTAGTAGGTGTCGACGATCTCGCCCTGCCCGCCGCGGCCGACGAGCGTGCCCGTGTCGCCGATCTGACCGCCGGACTCGGCGTAGCCCGGCGTGCGGTCGAGGATGACCTCCACCTCGTCGCCGGCGGTGGCCTCGCCGATGCGCCGGCCGTCCGCGATCAGCGCCAGCAGCGTGGCCGGCGTCGTCAGCGTCTCGTACCCGACGAACTGCTGCGGGCGCGCCAGCGCGCTCTGCACCTGCTGGTAGAGCGCCAGCGCTTCCGGCGCCTCGCCGTCGACCCCGAAGGCCGCGCGGGCGCGCGCCCGCTCGCGCTGCGCCTCCATCTCCTGGTCCCAGGTCGCGTTCGTCTCGTCGGTCACCCGCCAGCCCTGGTCGTCGAGAATCTCCTCGGCTAGATCGCGGGGGAAGCCGAACGTGTCGTAGAGGGTGAACAGGAAGCGCCCGTCGATCGCCCGCCCGGCGCCCGCGCCCTGGGCCGCCGTGTACTCCTCGATGCGGCGCATGCCGTGGTCGAGCGTCTTCGCGAACTGCTCCTCCTCCTGCCGCACCGCCTCGACGATCCGGTCGCGCTCGCGCACGATCTCGGGATAGGCGCGACCCATCACCCCACCCACCCAGTCGACACCGCGCCACAGGAACGGATCGGTGAGACCCAGCTTGCGGCCATGCCGCATGGCCCGCCGCATGATCCGCCGCAGCACGTACCCGCGCCACTCGTTGGACGGCGCCACGCCGTCGCCGATGAGGAAGGTCGTCGCGCGCGCGTGGTCCGCGATGACGCGCAGGGAGACGTCCGCGTCCTCGTCGGCGCCGTAGCGCTTGCTGGACAGGCGCGCGACGTGCTGCACCAGCGGGGCAAGCAGGTCACTGTCGTAGTTGGAGCGCTTGCCCTGGAGCACGGCTGCGATGCGCTCGAGACCCATGCCGGTGTCGATCGACGGGCGCGGCAGGGGCGTCATGGCGCCGCTGGCGTCGCGGTTGAACTGCATGAACACGAGGTTCCAGATCTCGAGCCAGCGGTCGCACTCGCACGCGGGCCCCAGGCACGGCCGCCCGGCCGCGACCTCGGCGCACGGCAGGTCGTCGCCCTGGTGGAAGTGCACCTCGGAGCAGGGGCCGCACGGTCCCGTGTCGCCCATCGCCCAGAAGTTGTCCTTCTCGCCGAGCCGCAGGATCCGGTCGTCGCCGAGGCCGGCGACGGACTTCCAGAGCGTGAAGGCGTCGTCGTCGTCGGTGAACACGGTGGCCTTCAGGCGCCGCCGGTCGAGGCCGAGGTCCCTGGTGAGAAACTCCCACGCGAAGCGGATCGCATCGGGCTTGAAGTAGTCGCCGAAGGAGAAGTTGCCGAGCATCTCGAAGAACGTGTGATGCCGCGCCGTGCGGCCGACGTTCTCGAGATCGTTGTGCTTGCCGCCCGCGCGTACGCACTTCTGGCAGCTGGTCGCCCGCACGTAGTCGCGCCGCTCCTCGCCGAGGAACACGCCCTTGAACTGCACCATGCCGGCGTTGGTGAACAGCAGGGTCTGATCCCCGACGGGGACGAGCGGCGACGACGACACGCGCGTGTGCCCGTTCCGCTCGAAATACTTGAGGAAAGCTTCTCGAATCTCCGCGCCGGTCATAGGAGCGTCATTGTACACGCTCCGCCCGGGCCCCCGCCGGCGCCGCCGGGCCTGAAGTCGCTGGCGACATCGATGCGGCCGGCTCCACGCGTCAGCCGTCCTCGGCCACGCCCGTCGACTCACGCACGACCCGCGCCACGACACCGGCCGCATAGCCGCGCCGCAACAGGTAGTCGCGCAGGCGCGGCGCCACGCGGTCGGCCCGGCCGCGGCGGAGCGCGGGAAGCCGGCGGCGGGCGGCGTCCCGGGCACGCGCGAGTGGCTCCCCCGGCTCCATCGCGGTCAGCGCGTCGTCGATGAGGCGCGGGGCCACTCCGCGCGCGCGGAGCTCCGCGCGGAGGCGTGCAGGGCCGTAGCCGCGCGAGACGCGCGTGGCGACCCAGTGCCGCGCGAAGGCGGCGTCGTCGAGATAGCCGCGCGCCGCAAGATCGCTCACCACGTCGGCGGCGACGTCGGGCGGCGCGCCCCGGCGCCGGAGACGCGCGCCCAGCTCCGCGCACGTCCACGCGCGGCGGGAGAGCAGGTCGCCCGCCGCGAGGCGGGCGGCCCTGGCGTCGAGAACCCTCCGGGGGGCTACGATTTCAGCGGCGCCGGTGCCCTGAGCCCGAGCGTCTCGCGGATCTTGGCCTCGAGGTCGAGCAGCGCGGCCTGGTTTTCCACCAGCCACTTCTTGGCGTTCTCACGGCCCTGGCCGATGCGCTCGTTCTTGTACGTGTACCAGGTGCCGGACTTCTCGATGATTCCCTGCTCCACCCCGGCGTCCAGCACCGTGCCCGCCTTCGAGATGCCCTCGCCGTAGAGCACGTCGAACTCGGCCTCGCGGAACGGCGGCGCCAGCTTGTTCTTCACGACCTTCACCTTGGTGCGCACGCCGACGGACTCCGTGCCGATCTTGATGGCGTCCTGGCGCCGGATGTCGAGCCGCACCGACGCGTAGAACTTCAGCGCCCGCCCGCCCGTGGTCGTCTCCGGCGAGTTGTGGACGACGACACCGTCAGCCAGGTACGTGTGCTGGCCTTCAACCTCGATGTCGAAGCGATGCGCGTCGGGCCCTGCCGACCTGACGATCCGCCTCACGATTCGTGCGGAGTCTGCAAGTGAACCGGCGAGCAGGCTTGTCGCCGCCAAGATTTCATCGCCCACGTCTAGATCCCCCGCCTTGACAGGTCCCTCGGGCGTAAAGATCAAGTGATTCTCCGTTGCCGAAAACTTCTGCCCACCGTCGACCTCGAAATCGATGAACAACTCGGCCGGGCCGTTATCGAACCAGTTCACGACGCGCCGCGGCTCGATACGACCGGTTGCCGGGTCGGCTGACAGGACCTCGATGGGCAAGCGGTTCTGCACGATCCTGCCGATCGCCTCCCGACGGCCATCGGCAAGCACGACCTGGGTGTCGTACGAGAAGCACCCAAACATCACGCCGATCTTCTCGCGGATCTGGTTGATGAAGATCACGACGGCGCCGGAGCGGGAGATGGCGGCGGTGAGCTTGCGGAGCGCCTGGGACATGAGGCGCGCCTGGAGACCCGGGAGCGAGTCGCCCATGTCGCCGTCGAGCTCGGCGCGCGGCACCAGCGCGGCCACGGAGTCGATCACGATGACGTCGACGGCGTTGGAGCGGACCAGCGTCTCGGCGATCTCCAGCGCCTGCTCCCCCGTGTCCGGCTGGGAGATCAGCAGCTCGTCGATGTTCACGCCGAGCTTCCTGGCGTAGATGGGATCCAGCGCGTGCTCGGCGTCGATGAAGGCGGCGATGCCGCCCAGCCGCTGCGCCTCGGAGACGATGTGGAGCGCGAGCGTCGTCTTGCCGGACGACTCCGGGCCGTAGATCTCGACGATGCGGCCGCGCGGGACGCCGCCCACCCCCAGCGCGACGTCGAGCGGGAGGGCACCGGTGGGGATGACCGCGATCTCCTCGAGGGGGCCGTTGGCGCCCAGGCGCATGACCGAGCCCTTGCCGAACTGCCTCTCGATCTGGGAGATGGCCAGCTCCAGGGCTTGCCGCCGATCGCTCTTCACTTCCGCCATGCGCGCGCTCCTTCTATGGTCCGCCCGGGGTCGTGTCGTTGGATGACTGGCAGCATTCTAGGAGCCCCTACCGGCAGCGTCAATGTCCGATAACGGACACAGTCCTTAGCGGGTACCCCCCGGGCGGACGGTGTAGCCCTTCCGCGCCATGCAGCGGTTCAGGACGTCGATGTCGTACCGCCCCGCCTGGGTCAGGGCGAAGCGCGACGGCCGGAACGCCTCCGGCTTGCACTGCTCCCGGTCGCGGTCGATCTGGGCCGGGGTCGCGTTGCGCCGCTCGTAGGTGTACGTCGGCGTGGCGCAGG
>DASUPA010000044.1:0-7361 GCA_036276335.1 Candidatus Methylomirabilota bacterium
GCGCGGCGGCTCGCCGGACTTCGCGCGGTACTACGTGCCCCGCCTCGTGGTCGGCGGCCGCGAGGTCCAGGCGAGCTTCGTGCAGAACGAGCGCACGGCCGCGCGCCAGGACGACGGCGCGTACCTGGCCCGCTGCGTCTACGGCTTCCCCACGCGTGACGTGGAGGGCCGCGAGCGCGTCGCCCTCGTCGTCGCCGACGGCGACGGCCGCGACGTGACGCGCTTCACGATCGATCTCGCCGCCATGCGGTGAGAGCGCACGGCTGGATCGGGCTCGGCATCATCCTGGCGGCCGAGGCCGCCCTCCTGGCCGGGCAGCCGCTCGTCGCGGGCTGGTTCACCCCGATCATCTGGACCGGATACGTCCTGCTGGCCGACGCGCTGGCCGCGCGCCTCACCGGATGGTCGTACGTCACGACCCATCGCGTCGACGGCGTGCTCGTCGCCCTCGCCTCGATCCTCTGCTGGTGGCTCTTCGAGTGGTACAACGCGCCGCGGTTCTGGCGCGGCGGCGCCGACGCGGCGGGGCTCTGGTGGCAGTACCACGGCCTCGAGCCCAATCCGTGGCTGCGGCGCCTCGGCTACGACTGGGCGTTCGCGACGATCTTCCCGGCGCTGTTCCTCACCGCGGCCGTGCTGCGCGCCTCGGTGGTGCGCGGCGTGCGCGTCCGGCCCTGGCGACCGTCGCCGTCGGCGCAGCGGGTGATGATCGCGCTCGGGGCGGCGATGGTGGTGCTGCCGCTCGTCGTCGTGTCGTCGTGGCTGGTGCCCTTCGTCTGGCTCGGGTTCGCGCTCCTGCTGGAGCCGCTGAACCTCCGGGCCGGCCGCCCGTCCTGGCTCGCCGATCTCGGCCGCGGCGACGCCTCGCGGCTGCTGGCCCTGCTGGGCGCGGGCGCCGTCTGTGGCGTGCTGTGGGAGTTCTGGAACTACTGGGCGGCCACGCGCTGGACGTACACGGTGCCGTACCTCGGCCACGTGAAGGTTTTCGAGATGCCGGTGCTCGGCTATCTCGGCTTCCCGCCGTTCGCGCTGGAGTGCTACGCGATGTATCACTGGCTGCGCGGCCGCCTGGGTCAGGCGCCCGCGACGCCGGTGCTATAATCCGCCTCGCACGGCGCCACTCCGTTCGACACTCCAGGAGGTTCCGATGAAAGCCGTTCGCGTTCACGCACCCGGCGGTCCCGAGGCGATGAAGCTCGAAGACGTTCCGGAGCCCACACCCAAGGCGGGCGAGGCCGTCGTGAAGGTCGACGCCGCCGGCCTCAACTACATCGACGTCTACCAGCGGAGCGGCCTCTACAAGCTCGACATGCCGCTGACGCTGGGGCTCGAGGCGGGCGGCACGGTCACGGCCGTGGGGCAGGGCGTGACCGAGGTGAAGCCGGGCGACAGGGTCGCCTACACGGGCGTGCCCGGCGCCTACGCGCAGTACGCGGCCGTCCCCGCCGCGCGGCTGGTCGTGCTGCCGCAGGGCGTGAGCACCCGGCAGGGCGCCGCCGCCATGCTGCAGGGCATGACCGCGCACTACCTCGCGTGCACGACCTATCCGCTCGAGAACGGCGACACCTGCCTCGTGCACGCCGCCGCCGGCGGCGTCGGCCTCCTGCTCTGCCAGATGGCCAAGATGCGCGGCGCGCGCGTCATCGGCACGGTGTCCACGGAGGAGAAGGCCAAGCTCGCGCGCGAGGCCGGCGCCGACGAGGTGATCCTCTACACGAAGCAGGACTTCGAGGCCGAGGTCAAGCGCATCACCGGCGGCAAGGGGCTGCAGGTCGTCTACGACTCCGTCGGCAAGACGACGTTCGAGAAGGGATTCAACATCCTCGCCCCGCGCGGGATGATGGTCCTCTACGGCCAGTCGAGCGGGACGGTGGCGCCTCTGGACGTCGGGATCCTCGCCGCCAAGGGCTCGCTCTTCCTCACGCGCCCGAGCCTGTTCGCCTACACGGCGACCCGCGAGGATCTGGTCCAGCGCGCGGGCGACGTGCTCGGGTGGATCCGCGACGGCAAGCTGCGGCTCCGGATGGAGTTCGAGTTCCCGCTCAAGGACGTCGCGGAGGCGCACCGAGCGCTGGAGGGCCGGAAGACGACGGGCAAGGTGCTGCTGATTCCATGAACGTGGCCCAGCTGCTCGAGCGGGCGGCGCTGTATCACGCCGCCCGCCCGGCGCTGAGCTTCGGCGAGCGGCGGTGGACGTACGCCGAGCTGGACCACGACGCCTCGACGCTCGCCGCGGGCTTCGCCGCCCTCGGGCTGGGGCGCGGCGAGCGCGTGGCCCTCCACCTGCCGAACCGTCCGGAGTTCGTGCTCGCCTACTACGCGGCGCAGAAGGCGGGGCTCGTCCCGCTCTCCCTCAACGTCACCTACAAGGCGGACGAGCTCGCGTACATCCTCAACAACGCGGCGGCGGCCATGGTGATCACCGCCGACGGCATCGACGCGAACCTCCCGCCGCGCAGCGGCCTGCCCTCGGTGCGCGAGCTCCTGCACGCCAAGGACCTGGCCCACCTGCACGGCGGCGCGCCCCTGCGCGCGGTGGAGTGCGACCGCGAGGACACGGCGGCCATCCTGTACACGTCGGCGACGACGGGCCGGCCCAAGGGCGTGATGCTCACGCACGCCAACATCGTCTCGAACGCGTACGCGACGGTGCATCACCTGCGGATGACCGAGCAGGACCGGGGGCTCTGCGCGCTGCCCATGTTCCACTGCTTCGGCCAGAACGCGATCATGAACTCGCTGGTGACGGCGGGCGGCGCCCTCGTGCTGCACGAGCGCTTCGTCCCCGATGCCTTCGTGGCGGCCGTCGTCGAGCACCGGATCACCATCCTCTACGCGGTGCCGACGATGTACATCCTGTTCCTCGCGATGCCGACGCCGCCAGACTTCTCGTCGGTGCGCCTGTGCTTCTCGGCGGCGGCCACGCTGCCCACCGACGTCGAGGCGCGCTGGCACGCCACGCACGGCCACTGGATCCAGCAGGGCTACGGGCTGACGGAGACGTCGCCGTTCGCCTGCTACAACCACGACGTGGCCTTTCGCCGCGGCTCCGTCGGCACGCCGATCGAGAACGTCGAGATGAAGATCGTCGACGCCGCGGACCGCGAGGTGGCCGACGGCGAGCTCGGGGAGATCGTCATCAAGGGACCGAACGTGATGAAGGGCTACTTCGGCGACGCGTCCGCCACGGCGGAGGCCATCCGGGACGGCTGGTTCCACTCGGGCGACATCGGCTACCGCGACCGCGACGGCTACTTCTTCATCGTCGACCGCGTGAAGGACATGATCAACGTCTCGGGCTTCAAGGTGTATCCGCGCGAGGTCGAGGAGATCCTGTTCCGGCACCCGGCGGTCAAGGAGGCGGCCGTGGTCGGCATGCCGGATCGCATCCGCGGCGAGGCCGTCCGCGCTTTCGTGGTCCTCAACGACGGCGCCACGGCGTCCGCCGAGCAGCTGCAGGCGCTGTGCCGCGCGTCGCTCGCCGGCGTGAAGGTCCCCGAGCGCATCGACTTCATCGCCGCGCTGCCGAAGAACCCCACCGGGAAGATTCTGAAGAAGGAGCTGCGGACCCGTGCCTAGAATGGGCGGGGAGGTCCGCGGGATGCGGCGTAGCGGCTCGTGAAGTGGCTCCTCGGCATCGTTGCGACGCTCGTCGTCCTGGCGGTCGCCGCGCTGGTCGCCCTCCCGTACCTCGTCGACCTGCCCCGCGTGCAGGCGCTGATCGCGACGAACGCCTCGCAGGCGCTCGGCCGGCCGGTGAAGTTCGCCTCGATGCGGATCTCGGCGCTGCCGCTGCCGGCCGTTGAGCTGCGGGGCCTCGAGATCGCCGAGGATCCGCAATTCGGCAACGAGTCGTTCGTGCGCCTGGAGACGGGCACCATCCGGCTCAAGCTCTGGCCGCTGCTGCAGGGCCGCGTCGAGCTCGGCGCCATCACGCTGAAGAAGCCGGTCATCACCCTCGTGCAGGCCCCCGACGGCCGCCTCAACATCGCCACCCTCGGCGGGACGGCCGCGACGCCGGCGACGAAGAGTCCGCGGCCGGGCAGCGGCGGCGGCGCCGGGGCGGGCGCGATGCTGGCCTCGAAGATCCAGATCGACGACGGCGTGGTGCACTACATCGCCCGCAGAAAGGGAGCCGCCGCCACGCGCTATCGCGTCGACGACCTCGACCTGACACTCACGGGCGGGGCGTCCCAGGTGGCGTTCGAGGGCGATCTCGCGCTGAAGCCGGGCGATCTCGCGCTGACGATCGCCGACGGCACCCTCGCGGTCGGCGGCGCGAAGGCCCTCACCGAGGCGCCGCTCCGCGGAAAGGTCACGCTCGCCGGCAAGGACGTCGGCGAGCTTGCCCGGGCGTTCGTCGGGCCGTCGCCCGAGCTCGGGGGGGCGCTGAAGGGCACGCTCGCCCTCGGCGGGACCCTCGGCGCGCCGACGGCGGCGGGCGACGTGACCCTTTCGAAGCCCACGGTCACCCAGGTGCAGCCCTCGTGCGCCGAGCCCAGGCGCCGGACGCTCGCGCTCGGCGATCTCGCCCTGAACGCCGCCTACAAGGACGCGGTGCTCACCGCGCGGCCGGTGACGACGTCGATCGCGGACGGCACGGTGACGGCGCAGCTCAGGGCCTCGCTGGAAGGCGGCGTGCGGGTTCAGCTCTCCGACATCGATCTCAAGGCCGTCCCGCTCGAGCCGGTCCTGGTCGACTACCTGTGCCAGGGCTACGCGATCACCGGGCCGCTCGACCTGACCGGCGCCCTGTCATTCGTGGCCGCCGACATGTGGAACACGCTGTCGGGGCCGGGCACGCTGCGCGCCGGACCCGGCAAGGTCGTCGGCCCGCAGGCGCTCGCGCTGGCGTCCGGCGTGGTCCGCGTCGGCGGGGCGATCTCCTCCGCCCTCGACGCCGACGTGCCGGCCATCGCCAGCGGCTCGCCGCTCGAGTTCGAGTCGATCACCGGCACGTATCGCATCACCAACGGCGTCCTGACGACGCGCGACCTCCTCTACACCAGCAAGCCGATGAAGGTCGCCGTCGCCGGCGAGTACGGCCTCGCGAACGGCCGCATGAACCTCGACATGGTGATCACGCACGGCCGCGGCGAGCTGAAGGCCAGGGTGACCGGCAGCGCCGCCTCGCCGTCGATCCGCGTGGATCCCGCGACGATCCTGCGCGGCGTCGACCCCGGGAAGGTCGAGAAGGGGCTCGGGGAGCTGCTCAAGCGGATCCGCTGAAGCGGCCGCCGCCCAGCTTGCCGGCCTCGACGAGCGACACGAAGAACGTGTAGAGCTGCTCGTACTCCTGGTAGCGGCGCTCCCCCAGGCGCCGCGTCATGTCGTCCCGCATCGAGCGGTACATGGCCAGGCGCTCGCGCAGCATCGGTCGCCACGCCTCCGAGAGATCCTCGCACTCCACGCCGCGGAAGCCCGCGCGCCCGAGCAGCGCCCGATAGCCGTCCAGCGACTGGAGGGTCACCGCGGCCATCCACTCCTCCAGCCGCCGCCGCTCGCCGTCTCCCAGCCCCGGATGGGCAACCCAGTCGCTGAACGCCAGGCGGCCGCCGGCGATCAGCACGCGGCGCGCCTCGGCCAGCACGCCCGCCTTGTCGGCGATGTGGAGCAGCGCTTCCTGGCTGACGCACGCGTCGAAGCAGCCGTCGGGGAACGGCAGGGCGGCCGCGTCGCCCCGCACGACGGCCACGCGCGCGTTCAGCCCCACGAGACGGCTGAGCCGGGCCATGCCGGCGGCCCGGCTCGCGCTGAGCTCGACGCCGACGACGCGGCATCCCCGGCGGCTGGCCAGGAACCGGGCGGGACCTCCCAGGCCGGCACAGATGTCAAGAACGCGGGAGGCGCGGTCGATCCCCGCGCGGCGCGCCAGGGCGTCGGTGGCGCCGAGGCCGCCGTAGTGATCCTGGTCGAACGGAAAGAGGTCGTCGGCGGTGAGCGGGCCCGGTCCGCGCGCGCGGCGCACCGCGTCCAGCACCTGCCGCTCGCTGATCGGATGACGGTCGTAGTAGTCGGTGACGCGCATGCCCCGTTATTGAAGCGTCCGGGCTCCTATGATACAAACCACTCGGTTCGATCAACCTCCCGAGGGAGACCAGGCGCATGAGCACGCTCAACAAGGCCGGCCTCGAGGACGTCGTCGTCTCGACGTCGGACATCTGCTTCATCGACGGACACGAGGGACGTCTGGTCTACCGCGGGTACGACGTCGACGATCTCGCGGCGCAGTCGACGTTCGAGGAGGTCGTCTACCTCCTCTGGTTCGGCGCGCTGCCGACGAAGAAGGAATACGACGCCTTCTACAAGACGATGTCGGCCACGGCCACCCGCCGGCTGCCGCCCAAGCTGGTCGACCTGCTCCGCGGGCTCCCGCGGAAGACGACGCCGATGGAGGTGCTCCGCACCGGCGTGTCCGCGCTGTCCGCGTTCGATCCCGACGCTGCCGACAACTCGCGCGAGGCGAGCCTGCGCAAGGCCACGCGGCTCACGGCGCAGATGCCGACGCTCGTGGCGGCGTGGGAGCGCATCCGCCGCGGCAAGCCGCTGGTGACCCCGGATCCCCGGCTCAACCTCGCCGCGAACTTCCTCTACATGATGTCCGGCAAGAAGCCGACCCCGCTGGCCACCAAGACCTTCGACGTCGCGCTCATCCTGCACGCCGATCACGAGTTCAACGCCTCCACCTTCGCCGCCCGCGTCACCGCGGCCACGCTCTCGGACATGCACTCGGCCATCACCTCGGCCATCGGCGCGCTGAAGGGCCCGCTGCACGGCGGCGCCAACGAGCAGGTGATGCTCATGGTCGAGAAGATCAAGGACCCGGCGAAGGCCGAGGCGTGGATCCGCAAGGCCATCGCCGACAAGGCGCGCATCATGGGCTTCGGCCATCGCGTCTACCGCGTGGAAGACCCGCGCGCCAAGCACCTGCGCCGGCTCGCCACCGAGCTCGGGCGCCAGGTCGGCGACGAGGGCAAGGTGGCGATCCTCAACACGGTGGCGCGCGTGGTGACCGAGGAGAAGCACATCTACCCGAATGTCGACCTCTTCTCGGGCGCGGGCTACGCGGCGATGGGCATCCCGACGGATCAGTTCACGCCGATCTTCGCGATGAGCCGCGTCGCCGGCTGGGCGGCGCACGTGCTCGAGCAGCACGGCAACAACCGGCTCATCCGGCCCCGCGCCGAGTACACCGGCGCCACGCGGGCCACATACGTTCCGATCGCTCAACGCTAGCGTCCTCGTGCGGTCCAGCGCGCTCGGCGGGCGGGGCCTGGCGCCGGTGCGGCCCGGGCCGGCGGGGCGCCGTCACCCACACGACCCACACGCACGTTCTTCGAACGTGCGAGGGTACGTGGGGG